>JALYTP010000111.1 GCA_030854225.1 Pseudomonadota bacterium | reverse complement strand
TGCCACACGATGCCCTGTCGAGGGGCTAGGGCGTGTCTCTGATTTTTGCGGTGCTGTTGGCGCTAGGAAAAATAGCCGGGGTGCCACTGAGACTCGGTCAAACGGAAGTTATCCATTCGCATGGGGCATCGAGTTT
This sequence comes from Pseudomonadota bacterium, assembly GCA_030854225.1. Classification (GTDB taxonomy): domain Bacteria; phylum Pseudomonadota; class Alphaproteobacteria; order Sphingomonadales; family Sphingomonadaceae; genus Sphingomonas. The sequence continues at coordinate 5,577 of JALYTP010000111.1, read as the reverse complement.
TTCTCAGAGCGTAGGTTGGGATGATCCGATAAACACGTGCCGAAAAGTGTCTGACGTTTCCACCGGGATGATCGTAGGAAACAGAAGCTACGAGATAAGGAAGTATGACGCCGGGCGGCTCACCGTCATGCTCCGGCTCAAAGGGGATTCTGACGTACCGCCGCCTCGATCGTGGTCGGGAAATAGGCGCGCACCGCAATCAAGCTATCGTCGCGAGGATCCCGCTCGCGCGCGAGCGCGGCGCGACCGCCCAGGCGACCGATCATCAGCCCCAGCTCGTAATCCTCGGTCAGGCTGGCGGCATCGAACGGTGTGCCGCCGCGGCGTGTCGCCAGCTCGTCGATCATCGCGCGTGACACCGCGCACCCGACGCCTGCGAGCGGCATACCGACGCCCAGCGCCTCGCGCACGATGAGACCCTTCGCATGCGCCTCGGCGAATTCGTCGGCATAATGCCCCGACACCAGCCGCGAACGGTGGTCGATCAGCGGCAGCACCGGCAGCTGTACCACCGCGTGATTGTCGAGCAGGGCTTCGAACACCTGCAATTCGCGAGGGTGGACGACATCCTCGGCATCATGGATGACGATCGCCTCGGCGCGGGTCGCGCCGTCACCCTCCGCCCGCCGCAGCGCGGCCCAGATGGTGTTCAGGCAATCGGCCTTGGTGGTAGGTCCCGGGACATCTCCGATCACCAGCCGCACGCGCGGATCGTGCGCCGCCAGCGCCCCGACCGCCGCGATCGTCCCCGGATCGTTGGGATAGGTGCCGACATGGATCGCATAATCGTCATGCACCAGCCGCGCGAGCGCGGTGCCCAGCATCGATCCGATCACCGCCGCCTCATCCCACGCCGCGACGAAGATCGCGAAGTGGCGCGGTGCAGCGTTGCTGGTGGGTGTCGCGGGCCGCTTCCGCCGGATCGCGATCGCCCAGAGGTAGACCATATCGACCACAAGATCGTCGATCCCGCCGCACAGGAAGCCCACCGCGGCGAACAACGTCGCCTCGCGCACGCCCGCATCCAGCCATGCCAGGATCGCTTCCCCTGCGATCATCCGTGCGCCCGTCCCCCGATTCGGAAAGGACATCATTGCAGAAGCTTAACGAACTGGCGAATCGCCGCTGGACGAACACCGAGGGGCGCAATAGCGTGAACGGGTTACCTCGGGGGTGCGTCATGAAGCTTGCTGTCCGTCTCGCGCTCCTGGCCCTCGTCATCGCTCCGGTCGCCGCACTGGGCGATAATTCGCCACAGGTGATCATGGCAACGCCGGGCGTAGGCGACGGCGCGATCGAGCGCTTCACGGCACGGTTCAACCAGCCGATCGTGGCGCTCGGCGATCCGCGCGCTCCGTCGCCGTTCGACGTTACCTGCGCGGTCGGCGGGCAGGGGCGCTGGGTCGATCAGCAGACCTTCGTCTATGAATTCGTGGGCGGTCTGCCGGGCGGGACGGAATGCAGCTTCAAGCTGCGCGACGGGCTGAAGAGCGTGTCGGGCTATGCCGTCGGCGGGCAGCAGGTTTTCAAGGTCGATGCCGGCGGCCCCGTGGCGCGCGCCGTGCTGCCCGCCCGTTATGACGGTGAGATCGAGGAAGACCAGACGTTCCTCGTCGCCGCCAATCTGCCTGCGACGCCCGCGTCAGTCGCGGCCAATGCCTATTGCGCGGTTGACGGCATCGGCGAGAAGATCCCGGTCGACGTGCTCGCCGCCGATCTGCCCGCCAAGCTGATCGGCGCGATGGGCACCGACAACTGGAACGTGCGCAGTTTCCTCGAAAATGCCGGGCTGCCCGCTACCGTCCCGGCCAGCGATTCGGACCGCGCGAAGGCATATAGCGGCATCACCGCGCTGCGTTGCCACCGCCCGTTGCCGCCTGGGCGCGATATGGCCCTCGTCTGGGGCAAGGGCATTGCGGGTGCCGGCGGCAAACTGGCGGGGGCGGATCAGCGCTTCGACTATACCGTGCGCAAACCGTTTACCGCGCGGTTCGAATGCAGCCGCGTCAATGCGCAGGCGGGCTGTTCGCCGGTCGAGGATGCCTGGGTGCGGCTCACCGCGCCGATCGCGATGGACGATGCGCGTCAGGTGCGCATCACGACGGCCGACGGCAAGAATATCGCGCCGGTGTTCAGCAAGGACGATCTGAAAAAGGCGACGATCAGCGACCTCAAGTTCGCCGCGCCGCTGCCGTTCGCGACGGCCGCGAAGCTGACCATCCCGGCGGGGATGAGGGACGAAAGCGGGCGCGTGCTCGCCAATGCAGAACGCTTCCCGCTCGACGTGCGGTTCGATCAGGCGCCGCCGCTGATCAAGTTCGCCGCCTCCTTCGGTATCCTCGAGGCGAAGGAAGGCGGCGTGCTGCCGGTGACGGTGCGCAACGTCGAGCCGGCATTGCAGGGCAAGCGGCTCGATCTCGGCGGGCAATCGATGCGGGTCGCCGACAGCGACGGCAGGATTGCCGCGTGGCTGCGCACCGTGAGCGATGCCGAAAAGACCGACAACCACCAGGAAAAGCAGGGCGGCAAGGACGTCACGATCAACGACACCCGCTCCACCCCGATTCTCGATCGCGGCACGGGCACCCCGCTGACACTCGGCCTGCCGGGCAAGGGCAAGGATTTCGAGGTCGTTGGCATCCCGCTTGCCAAGCCTGGTTTCTACGTCGTCGAATTCGCCAGTCCGGTGCTCGGCCAGGCGCTGCTCGGGCGCAACGCGCCGCGCTACGTCGCCTCCGCCGCGCTTGTCACCAACATGGCGGTGCATTTCAAATGGGGGCGCGAGAAGAGTCTCGCCTGGGTAACGGCGCTCGACACCGGCAAGCCCGTCGCCAATGCCGCGGTGCAGGTGACCGACAGTTGCGACGGGCGGCTGCTCGCGCGCGGCATCACCGACCGGTCGGGCGGGTTGCTGATCCCCGCCGGGTTGCCGCAGCCGGAAAGCTATGGCTCGTGCGACGAGGATTCGAGCTCGCAACCGCTGATGATCTCGGCGCGGGCCGGTGGTGACATGAGCTTCACGCTCACCTCATGGGGCGAGGGCATCCAGCCGAGCGACTTCGAGCTGCCTTATGGTTATGAGCCGCCCAGCCAGATCCTCCACACCGTGTTCGATCGCGCGCTCGTCCGTCAGGGCGAGACGATCCACATGAAGCATATCCTGCGCATGCCGCAAGGGTCCGGGTTCGGGATGTTGCCGGCGGTGTCTGGTACGCTGACGCTGTCGCACCGCGGTTCGGATACGCAATTCACCCTGCCGCTCGCGGTCGACGCGCACGGCAGTGGCGAGACCAGCTGGACCGCCCCGCAAGGCGCGCCGATGGGTGATTACGACGTCAGCGCCAGTTTTGCCGGCACCACCATTGCGACCGGCCAGTCGTTCAAGGTGGACGAATACAAGCTGCCGACCATGCGCGCGACCGTGACGGGGCCGAAAGAGGCGTCGGTGCGCCCGACGACGATGCCGCTCGATCTGTTCGTCGGGTATCTGTCGGGTGGCGGGGCATCGCACCTGCCGGTCGATCTGCGCGTCGCCTATACCGCGCGCACCACCACGCCCGAAAATTACGAGGGCTATACCTTCGGCGGCAAGCCGATGACGGTGGGCGTCAAGCCGATGAACGGCGAGGGCGAGGACGATCAGACCCCGCTGCCGCCCACGCAAACCCTGCCCGCGACCCTGAGCGGGGACGGCACCGCGCACACGGTGATCGACGTACCGGGCGGGCTCGACGGCGCGACCGACATGGCGGTGGAGATGGATTATCAGGACGCCAACGGCCAGGTGCTGACCGCGTCGCACACGATTCCCCTGTTCCCGAGCGCGGTGCAGCTGGGCATCAAGACCGACGGCTGGCTGATGAAGCAGGACGATCTGCGGCTGCGCTTCGTCGCGCTGGATACCGAAGGCAAGCCGATCCGCGGTCAGCGCGTGTCGGTCGCGCTCTACAGCCGCCAGATCCTGACGGCGCGGCGGCGCCTGATCGGCGGCTTCTATGCCTATGACAACCAGATGCGCACCGCGCGGCTGTCATCGACCTGTTCGACGACCACCGACGCGCAGGGGATGGCGCAGTGCGCCCTCGATCCGGGCGTCTCGGGCGAGGTCTATGCGGTGGCGACCACCGCCGACTCCAACGGCAATGTCGCGCGCGCGCCGACCTCCGTCTGGCTGGCGGGCGATGACGAATGGTGGTTCGGCGGCGACAATGGCGATCGCATGGACGTCGTCCCCGAAAAGATCTCCTACGCCGCGGGCGAGACCGCGCGGTTTCAGGTGCGCATGCCGTTCCGCGAGGCGACGGCACTCGTCACCGTCGAGCGCGAAGGCATACTGTCGAGCTTCTCGACCGAGCTGTCGGGCACCGATCCGGTGGTCGAGGTGAAGATGCCGGGCAGTTATGCGCCCGACGTGTTCGTCTCGGTGATGGTGGTGCGCGGGCGGACGCATAGCGGGATGTGGAGCTGGCTCCACGGGCTGGCGCAATCGCTGGGGCTGGCGAGCGGCCCGCCCGAGGGGCAGGAGCCGACCGCGACGGTCGATCTCGCCAAGCCGTCCTACCGGTTGGGCATCGCCAAGGTGAAGGTCGGCTGGGAAGCGCACCGGCTTCAGGTGGCGGTCAAGGCCGACAGGGAGCGTTACGCCGCGCGCGACACCGCGACGGTCGACGTGCAGGTCATGACGCCCGACGGCAAGCCAGCGCAAGGTGCCGATGTCGCCTTCGTCGCGGTCGATCAGGCGCTGCTCCAGCTTGCCCCCAATGACAGTTGGGACGTGCTGACCGCGATGATGGGCGAGCGCCCCGAATCGGTGCTCACTTCGACCGCGCAGACACAGGTCGTGGGCAAACGCCATTACGGGCGGAAAGCGGTCGAGGCGGGGGGCGGCGGGGGTGCCGATACGTCGGGGCTGAACCGCGCCAATTTCCAGCCGGTGTTGTTGTGGAAGGGCCATGTCGCGCTCGATGCCAACGGGCGCGCGCGCCTGTCCGTGCCGATGAGTGATGCGCTGTCCTCGTTCAAACTGGTCGCGATCGCCACCGATGGCGCGCAATTGTACGGCACCGGCACCGCCGACGTGCGCACCGCGCAGGATCTGTCGATCTTCGCCGGTATTCCGCAGATCGTGCGCAACGGCGATTATTATTCGGCGGTGTTCACGCTGCGCAACGGATCGGCCAAAGCGATGAGCGTCACCGCCAACGCCGTGCTGTCCCCCGCCATCGCGATCGGGCATCCGCTCACCGTCACCATTCCGGCGGGCGGCGCGGTGCCGGTGGCGTGGAACCTCACCGCGCCGAAGGGATCGGGGCAGCTCAGCTGGCACGTCTCGGCGAAATCGGCCGACGGCAAGGCGGTCGATCAATTGACCGTCGCGCAGAGCGTGATCCCGGCGATCCCGGTCGAAACCTGGGCCTCGACGCTGGCGCGGGTGGGCGCGAACACGACGATCCCGATCCAGCCGCCGGCGGGCGCGCTGCCCGGGTTCGGCGTGGTAGACGTCAAGCTGGACGATACGCTCGCCCCGCCGCTCGCCGGGGTGCGCCAGTTCATGGCCTTCTATCCCTATGATTGCTT
>JALYTP010000110.1 GCA_030854225.1 Pseudomonadota bacterium | reverse complement strand
GCTTGAGCAGCCACGCCGCGCTCTCGAACGCTTTTTCGGGGCTCGCTTCGTAACTGCCGAAGGGCATGTCGACGATCACCACCGCGTGATAACTGCCGCGCACCACCGCCGCGCCGTGCGCCGCCATCATCTCGAGCGTGACGGGGATGGTCGATGGCAGCCCGTACACCACCTGCCCGAGACTGTCGCCGACCAGCAGCAGGTCGCAATGTGGATCGAGCAATTGCGCGGTACGCACGGTATAGGCGGTGAGCATCACCAGCGGCACCCCGCTTTTGGCCTTGCGGATCGCGGGGATGGTCAGCCGCTTCATCGGCGCGGGCGTCGGGTTGGCGCGGCTCGTCGCGGTATCGAGCGTGTAGGTGGTGGACATGACGGGGTTCATATCCTGTCGACGCGGCGACCGCCAGCGCGGGCTGTATCGGCGGGCTGCCTTACTGCCCCGGCCCCGCTTCGATATAGGTATCGGGCTTGAACCCCACCAATATCGCGCCGTCCCTTTCCAGTACCGGGCGCTTGATCATCGAGGGGTGGGCGAGCATCAGCGCGATCGCCTTCGTCTCGTCCAGATCGGCCTTGTCCGGCGCGGGCAGCGCGCGGAAAGTGGTGCCCGCGCGGTTGAGCAGCTTCTCCCACCCGACCTCGCCCGCCCAGCGGCGCAGCGTCGCGGCCTCGACTCCGGCGGTCTTGTAGTCGTGAAAGTCATAGCCAACGCCGTGCGCATCGAGCCACGCGCGCGCCTTCTTGATCGTGTCGCAATTCCTGATGCCGTACATCGTCGGGCGCATCGTCATCCTTTCAGGAAATGGCCCGGCGCGACGACGGGCCGCCGTTCCAGCCCCATCGCCTCCTGCCCCGCGCCGATGCCAGCGAATTTGGAGCGGAAATGGAGCGATGGGAAGCCCCAATGCCTGGCGAGGATTGACCTGCCGGGTTTGATCCGCCATACGGCACCATCTAGTTCCAGAACCAAATGGTGCCGTATGGCCGATCAGCTCAGTACGACCCTCGCCGCGTTGGCGGATCCCACACGCCGCGCCATTCTTGCGCGGCTGGCATGTGGCGAAGCTTCGGTGAACGACCTCGCGGCGCCCTTCGACATCGGCGTGCGCGCCGTGTCCAAACATGTCGGCGTTTTGGAGAAAGCGGGGCTCGTCTCGCGGGGGCGGGACGCCCAACGACGGCCAAGCCGTTTGCAACTCGCGCCGTTGCAGCAAGTAAACGACTGGCTCGAAGCATATCGCCGGCTTTGGGAGGGCCGTTTCGACAACATCGAAGATGTCATCGCGCAAATCAAGAAAGGAACATTGGATGACCCCCGTAGCTGACGACGAGGGCGGGCACCCCGCCGTCATGACGCTGATCCGGACGTTCGACGCCCCGCGCGATCTGGTCTATCGACTTTGGACCGATCCGAAATACGTCGCGCTCTGGTGGGGAATCGATGGCGCGACCAATCCCACATGCCAGATGGACGTTCGGCCGGGAGGGATTTGGCGCATCGACATGCGCACCGCCGACGGCACGGTCTATCCGAATCGTTTTGAATATATCGAGATCGTCGCAAACGAGCGGTTGGTTTATACGGACATTCCGGTTGCCGGCTCGCCCGCGTGGAAAGGCGAATCGGCTCCCTCCGCCGCTATCCACACCGTTGTATTCGAAGAGGACGGCGCCGCCACCAGGGTTGTTCTTGAGACGCGATTTGCTTCTCCGGCCGATCGTGATCGAGTTCTGAAGGCTGGCATGAAGGAGGGGATCGGCCAGAGCCTCGATCGGTTTGAACGCCTCCTCCGCAAGATCATGGCCGACGCCAGCGAAGCGCCAGCATCGGCTCGCGGCGCATGAAGGCGCCCGGTCTCCGTTGGAAGCGCCTGACGTCAGACGGTCACACGCTCTGGCTGAAACCGCGATAAGGCGCGCCACCAGACCAACGGCGCTACTCGCCTGCGGGATCGCGCTCGGCCCGTTTTTTTACGCGGCGGTGACGGTGCAGATGCTGACTCGCGCCGGGTTCGACATTACGAAGCACCCGCTCAGCTTGTTGAGTCTTGGCGATGCCGGCTGGATTCAAATCGCGAACTTCACGCTCACCGGACTCCTCGCAATGGCGTGCGCGATCGGAATGAGGCGCGTTTTGCATCACACTTTAGGGGGCGCCCTGGGGCCCCTGCTTATCGCGACCTTTGGATCGGGCATGATTATCGCCGGGCTCTTCCCGCCCGATCCACTGCTCGGTTTTCCGCCTGGCGCACCGATGGGGATACCGGCGCGGATGAGCGGGCATGCCATGCTCCACGGTGTCGGCTTCTTCGTGGCGTTCCTCTCGCTGATAGCCGCCTGCTTCGTATTTGCGCGGCATTACTCTGCTGTCGGGCGGCCAAGGTGGGGCGCCTATTCGATCGTAACCGGAATCGTCACCCCTTCGCTGATTTTGGCCGGCATGATGATCCAGAGCGTCACCAGCATTTCCTTCTTCGTCGTCGGAATCATTGCCTTCGGTTGGGTTGGGGCCGTTGCCGCCCAACTGATGGCCAGGCGCGCTGGCTGACAGCCAAAATCAAGGAGCGCACAATGCAGATTCGCCACGTAGTGATCAAAGTTGACGACCAGGACAAGGCGCTGGCCTTCTACACGACCGTCTTGGGATTCGTGAAGAAGTTCGACATTCCCGGTGCCATTCGGTGGCTCACCGTGACCTCGCCCGAGGGGGCCGACGGCGTCGAACTGGTGCTCGAGCCAAATCACTTTCCGCCAGCGCTGGCGTCGCAGAGGGCGCTTTACGATGCGGGCTTTCCGGCCACCATATTCACGACGGACGACATTGCCGCCGAATACCGGCGCCTGAAGGCCCTGGGCGTCGAGTTTCGCAGCGAGCCCAGGAGCATGGGCCCAGTCACGTTCGCGTTCTTCGACGACACCTGTGGCAATCTCATCGTATTGAATCAGCGCGCGGCCTGACCGTTTCAGCCGAAAGCCCGGCCAGATCGTACGCGCCGAAGGCGACCGGCCCGCGCCGTCCATTCATCCGATAATCGAGCTGAACGCGAGTATCCGCATATTGCGGGATACCCTGGGAGAGACCGAAGTCATTCCCACTCGATCGTACCCGGCGGTTTCGACGTATAGTCGTACGTCACGCGGTTGATCCCGCGGACCTCGTTGACGATGCGGGTCGCGACGCGGGGCAGGAAATCACCGGGGAACTGGAAGGCCTGCGCCGTCATGCCGTCGGTCGAGGTGACGGCGCGGAGCGCGAGCACGTTGTCATAGGTGCGCCCGTCCCCCATCACGCCGACGCTGCGCACCGGCAGCAGCACCGCGAACGCCTGCCAGATCGTGTCGTAAAGCCCGGCGCCCCGGATTTCCTCGAGATAGATCGCATCGGCTTTGCGCAAGATGTCGCAGCGTTCCTGCGTCACCTCGCCGGGAATGCGGATCGCGAGACCGGGGCCGGGAAACGGATGTCGCCCGACGAAGATCTCCGGCAGGCCCAGCTCGCGGCCCAGCGCGCGCACCTCATCCTTGAACAATTCGCGCAGCGGTTCGACCAGCTGCATGTTCATCCGCGCCGGCAATCCGCCGACATTGTGGTGGCTCTTGATCGTCACCGACGGGCCGCCGGTGAAGCTGACGCTCTCGATCACGTCGGGGTACAGCGTGCCCTGCGCCAGGAAATCCGCGCCGCCGATCTTCTTCGCCTCTTCCTCGAAAATATCGATGAAGGCGCCGCCGATGAACTTGCGCTTCGCCTCGGGATCGGTGACGCCGGCGAGGCCGTCGAGGAATTTATCCGACGCATCGACGTGGACGAGCGGGATGTTGTAGGCACTGCGGAACAGCGAGACGACCTGATCGGCCTCGCCGCTACGCATCAGGCCGTGATCGACGAAAACGCACGTCAGTTGATGCCCGATGGCCTCGTGGATCAGCACCGCCGCGACCGCGCTGTCGACCCCGCCCGACAAGCCGCAGATCACCCGGCCCTTGCCGACCTGCGCGCGGATGTCGGCGATCTTGGCGGCGCGATATTCGGCCATCGTCCAGTCGCCGGTCAGCCCGCAGACGTGGCGCGCGAAATTGACGATCAGCTTCGCGCCGTCGGGGGTGTGAACGACTTCGGGGTGGAACTGCATCGCGTAATAATGCCGCGCATCGTCGGCGATCACCGCGAACGGCGCGCCGGGGCTGGCGGCGACGGGGCGGAACCCGGGGGCGAGTGCGGTGACCTTGTCCCCGTGGCTCATCCACACCTGATGGTTCTCGCCCGGCGTCCACAGGCCATCGAACAGCACGCAATCGTCTTTCACCTCGATCACCGCATGGCCGAACTCGCCGGTATCGCCCAATGTCACGGTGCCGCCGAGCTGATGCATCAGCGCCTGCTGGCCGTAACAGATGCCCATGATCGGCACCCCGCTGTCGAGGATCGCCTGCGGGATGCGCGGGCTGCCCTCCTCCAGCACCGAGGCGGGGCTGCCCGACAGGATCACGCCCGCCGGCTGCATCCGCGCGAAAGCCGCCTCGGCGGCGTTGAACGGTGCGATCTCGCTATAGACACCCGCCTCGCGCACGCGGCGCGCGATCAGCTGCGTCACCTGGCTGCCGAAATCGACGATCAGGATCGAATTGGGGTGGAGCGAGTCGTTGGGCTGGGTCATGGCGCCGAATAGCAGAAGCCGGCGCGCACGAAACCCCGCCCCCGCGCGATCACTTCATCGGCTTGACCGTGAGCCCGGTCCACTTCGCCGCGAACGCCCATTCGTCCGCCGTTTCGGCGATGATCTTGTCGGTCGGCTTGCCCGAGCCATGCCCGGCGCGCGTCTCGATGCGCACGATATGCGGCTTGTCGCCGATATCGGCCGCCTGCAACGCCGCCATATACTTGAACGTATGCCCCGGCACGACGCGGTCGTCGGTATCCGCCGTCTCCGCCATGATCGCGGGATAGACGCGCCCGCCCTTCACATTGTGATACGGCGAATAAGCGTAGAGCACCTTGAAATCGGCCTCTTTCGACGGATAGCCGTAATCATCGACCCAATAGCGCCCGGCGGTGAAGCGATCGAAGCGCAGCATATCCATCACGCCGACCGCCGGGAGCGCGGCGGCGAACAGATCGGGCCGCTGGTTGGTGACCGCCCCGATCAGCAGCCCGCCGTTCGATCCGCCCTGGATCGCCAACTGGCTCTTGCCGGTGAAACCGTGCGCCTTGAGATACTCTCCGGCAGCGATGAAATCGTCGAACACGTTCTGCTTGTTGTGCAGCCGTCCGCCGTCGTGCCACGCCTTGCCATATTCGCCGCCGCCGCGGATGTTGGCCACCGCCAGCGTACCGCCCTGTTCGATCCACGCGATTCGCCCGGCGGAGAAGCCTGGCGTCATCGAGATGTTGAACCCGCCATAAGCGTAGAGCAACGTCGGCGCCGGCCCCTTGCTGTCCTTGCGCCGGACGATGAACATCGGCACGCGCGTGCCGTCCTTCGAAGTGTAGAACACCTGCTCGACGGCGAATTCCTTCGGATCGAACGCGACGTGTGGCTGTGCCCAGGTCGTCATCGCGCCGGTGCTCACGTTATAGCGATAAATCGTCGCGGGGGTCGCGAAGCTGGTGAAGGAATAGAAGGTCTCGGCATCGTCGGCAGCACCTCCAAAACCCGCCGCCGCACCAATCCCCGGCAGCGCAACCACCCCGTCAGCCTTGCCGTCCAGCGTGTAGCGGCGCAC
>JALYTP010000109.1 GCA_030854225.1 Pseudomonadota bacterium | reverse complement strand
TGCCACGACAGCCGCCACCTCGCCATGGATGCGGGCGAAGCGGGGGCGGATTACGTCGCGTTTGGGGCCTTCTATCCGACGACGACCAAGGCGGTGTCGCATCATCCCGACCCGTCGATCCTCGGCTGGTGGTCGGCGCTGTTCGAGATCCCTTCCGTCGTGATCGGCGGGGTCACGCCGGCGAATGCCGCACCACTCGTGGCGGCGGGGGCGGATTTCCTGGCCGTATCGAACGCGGTGTGGGGCGGGGACGAAGCGGCGGGGGTCGCGGCATTCGGCGCCGTGCTTGCCGGATAATCGCCCCTTCGCTACAGCGCGCGGCTTCCCGCTCTTTCCACAGGCAATCCCCATGAAGATCAACGCGGTCGAGATTCGTCCCGGCAACATCCTCGAATATGAAGGCGGCATCTGGCGCGCGGTGAAGATCCAGCACACCCAGCCCGGCAAGGGCGGCGCCTATATGCAGGTCGAGATGAAGAACCTGATCGACGGGCGCAAGAACAACGTCCGCTTCCGCTCGGCCGAGAGCCTGGAGAAGGTGAGGCTGGACACGGTCGATTTCCAGTTCCTGTTCCGCGAAGGCGACACGCTGACCTTCATGGACAAGAACAATTACGAGCAGATCACGCTCGACGCCGATATCCTGGGCGATGCCGCCGCCTTCCTTCAGGACGGCATGGATGTCGTGATGGAGCTGTGGGAGGAGCGCCCGATCTCGGTGCAATTGCCCGATACGATCGAGGCGCTGATCGTCGAGGCCGACGCGGTGGTAAAGGGGCAGACGGCCTCGTCGAGCTACAAGCCCGCGATCCTCGAAAACGGCGTGCGCGTGATGGTGCCACCGCATATCGGCGCGGGCACGCGGATCGTGGTCGACGTCTACGAACAAACCTATGTGCGGCGCGCCGACTGATGGTGACGATCGTTCAGGATGCGAAGAATTACCGCGCCGACAAGGCGTGGGGCGCACGCGATCTGGTCGAGGTGGACGGTGCGACCGCGCGGCTGCACTGGACCGACCAGCCGTACAAGTGGCACGAAAATGACGGCGCCGAGCTGTTCTGCGTGATCGATGGCATTGTCGACATGCATTATCTCGACGATGGCGCGGAAAAGACGGTGCGGCTGGCGGCGGGGGACATGTTCGTCGCCGATGTCGGGGATCGCCATGTGGCGCACCCGGTGGGCGAGGCGCGCATCCTCGTCGTCGAGCGCAAGGGTTCGGTCTGATGCCATCGCATTCCGGCCTGATGACCGTCATGGACCGCGCCGCGCGCAAGGCGGGGCCGCGGTTGCGGCGTGATTTCAACGAGGTGCAAAACCTCCAGGTCAGCCGCAAGGGGCCGGCCGATTTCGTCTCGATGGCGGATCAGCGCGCCGAACAGACATTGTACGAGGAATTGTCGCACGGACGCCCCGATTGGGGCTTCTTGATGGAGGAGCGCGGCGAGATTGCCGGCGACCCCAACAAGCCGCGCTTCATCGTCGATCCGCTCGACGGCACAACCAACTTCCTCCACGGCCTGCCGCACTTCGCGATCTCGATCGCGGTCGAGGAACCGCTGCCCAACGGCAAGCGCGAGGTGACTTCGGCACTGGTCTACCAGCCGCTGACCGACGAGGCGTTCTGGGCCGAGAAGGGGCGCGGCGCCTGGGTCCAGTCCGAACGGCTGCGCGTGTCGGCGCGGCGCGATCTGGCGGATTCGCTGATCGCGACGGGCATCCCGTTCCTCGGTCACGGCGATTTCGCGCAGTGGAGCCGCATATTCGGCGCGGTCGCCCCCGAAGTGGCGGGGATCCGGCGGCTCGGCTCGGCGGCGCTCGATCTGGCGTGGGTCGCGGCGGGGCGGTTCGACGGTTATTGGGAAAGCGACCTGCAACATTGGGACGTCGCGGCGGGCATGTTGCTGGTGAAGGAAGCGGGCGGCTTCGTCACCGATTTTCGCGGCGGCGACAAGATGGTCGAACGCAGCGAATTCCTCGCCGCCAACGACGCGCTGCAATCGCGCCTCCACAAGCTGATCGCGAACGCGCTGCGCTGAGCAACGACGATCAGTTGCGAGTCATTCTCACGTCCCGCACCCTTGCCCGGTGCGGAGCGCCGTCCTAAAGCCGCCGCAACGTTTCGCCCCTGCGGGAACATGCTTTGGTCGACCTGTCGCAATACCTGCCGATCCTCCTCTTTCTCGGCGTCGCGCTGCTGATTTCGGGCGCGTTCGTCGCGTTGCCGATGATCGCGGCGCGCTTCACCGGCGCGCACAAGCCGACGGTCGAGAAACTGAGCGAATATGAATGCGGGTTCCCCGCCTTCGAGGACAGTCGCAGCCAGTTCGACGTGCGCTTCTACCTCGTCGCGATCCTGTTCATCGTCTTCGATCTGGAGGCGGCGTTCCTGTATCCCTGGGCGGTCAGCGTGTTCAAGCTGGGCGGCCATGCCAGCTGGATCGCGTGGGGCGCGATGATGGTGTTCATCGCCGAACTCGCGCTCGGCCTGGCCTATGCGTGGAAGAAGGGAGCGCTCGAATGGGAGTGACCCCTTCGCTGCCAGGGCATGCCGGCCCGGTCGAATTGCGCCATGATCCGTCGGGGTCGTCGGTGGTGCCGCCCGACCAGTCGTTCTTCAACGATCTCAACGGCGAGCTGACCGATCAGGGCTTCCTCGTCACCTCGGCCGAGGATCTGTTTCAGTGGGCGCGCACCGGATCTTTGTGGTGGATGACGTTCGGGCTGGCGTGCTGCGCCGTCGAGATGATCCATGTCAACATGCCGCGCTATGATCTAGAGCGCTTCGGCGCCGCGCCGCGCGCCAGCCCGCGCCAGTCGGACGTGATGATCGTCGCGGGGACGCTGTGCAACAAGATGGCCCCCGCGCTGCGCCGTGTGTACGACCAGATGAGCGAGCCGAAATACGTCATCTCGATGGGCTCGTGCGCCAATGGCGGCGGTTATTATCATTACAGCTACAGCGTGGTGCGCGGGTGCGACCGGATCGTGCCGATCGACATCTACGTCCCAGGCTGCCCGCCGACCGCCGAGGCGTTGCTGTATGGCATCATGCAGCTGCAGCGGAAGATCCGCCGCGTGGGGACGATCGAACGGTGAGGGCGTCGGCACCGGCTTATGCCGCGAATGACGGCGTGATCGACGCCGCGCGCGCCGCGATCGGCGACCGGCTGCTGTCGTCGCTGGACGCCGTGGGCGAGATCGCGCTGCACGTCGAGCGTGATAGCCTAGTCGAGACGATGCTGGCGCTCAAGGATACGCCGGGCCTCGAATACCAGCAGCTGATGGAAATCGCGGGCGTCGATTATCCCGAGCGGGCGGACCGCTTCGAACTGGTCTATTGCCTGCTCTCGCTCACGCGCAATCACCGCATCCGCGTGCATGTCGCGACGGACGAGATCAAGCCGGTGCCTTCGGTCACGGGGATCTGGCCAGTCGCCGGCTGGCTCGAGCGCGAGGTGTACGACATGTACGGCGTCCTGTTCGCCGGTAATACCGATCTGCGCCGCATCCTGACCGATTACGGGTTTCGCGGCCACCCGCAGCGCAAGGACTTCCCGCTGACCGGCTATGTCGAGCTGCGTTATTCGGAAGAGGCCAAGCGCGTGGTGTACGAGCCGGTACAGCTCGCGCAGGATTTCCGCAGCTTCGATTTCATGAGCCCGTGGGAGGGCGCCGAATATATCCTCCCCGGCGACGAGAAGGGGATACTGCCCGAAGCCAAGGGCGCGCCGACACCGCTCAAGGCCGCAGAGATCGTCAAGGCCGATACAGCAAAGGCCGCGACTGCAGCACCGGCCTCCACGCCGAAATCGACCGAGAGCACCGCGCAAACCGGCAGCGGTGCGCCACATCCCCACGCAACGCCCGAACCGGTCGTGAGGCCGGGCGAGCTGGCCAAACGCATCAACAAGCCGCGCGCCAAAAAGACCGATGTCGCCGCAGTGCCCGCCGCCGGCAAACCGCCCGCCGTGAGAAAAGTCGCCGCCAAACCGCGCAACAAGCCGGGCGCGCCGACCGCGACCGAGCCGGCCAAGCCGCGCAAGCCGAAGGGGGCAGCGTGATGGGTGCGCCGATCGTCATCAATATCGCAGAGAAGCTGAGCGCTTTTGCCGACCATTGGAACCCGCGCGTCGTCGCTGGGTATAATGGCAACGAACTGCGCGTGGCGAAGATCGAGGGCGATTTCACCTGGCACAGCCATGCTGACAGCGATGAACTGTTCCTCGTCATGCAGGGCGAGATCGGCATCGAATTTCGCGACGGCATGCGCCGGTTGAAGGCGGGCGAGATAATCGTCGTGCCGCGCGGCATCGAGCATCGTCCGTTCGCTGAGGCCGAGGCGCATATCCTGCTGATCGACCGCGAGGGGGAACCCAATACCGGGGCCAATCCGTCGCATTTGACCCGCGACAAGCTGGACGCGCTCTGATGGCCGACACGCTCGACAAGATCGAAGGGCGCACCGACGCCGAGGATCCGACGACCGGCGACGTCACGATCCAGAACTACACGATCAATTTTGGCCCGCAGCATCCCGCCGCGCACGGTGTGCTGCGTCTCGTCATGGAGCTCGACGGCGAGATCGTCGAGCGGGTCGATCCGCATATCGGCCTGCTCCACCGCGGCACCGAGAAATTGATCGAGTACAAGACCTACACACAGGCGCTGCCGTATTTCGACCGGCTCGATTATTGCTCGCCGTTGTGCATGGA
This sequence comes from Pseudomonadota bacterium, assembly GCA_030854225.1. Taxonomy (GTDB): domain Bacteria; phylum Pseudomonadota; class Alphaproteobacteria; order Sphingomonadales; family Sphingomonadaceae; genus Sphingomonas. The sequence continues at coordinate 1,031 of JALYTP010000109.1, read as the reverse complement.
GCATAGCTTCGTGCTCGCGGTGGAGAAATTGCTCGATCTCGAAGTGCCGATCCGCGCGCAATACCTCCGCGTGTTCTTCGCCGAGCTGACGCGCATCTCGAACCACATGCTCAATCTTGGCAGCCACGTGATGGACGTCGGCGCGATGACGCCGAACCTATGGCTGTTCGAGATCCGCGAGGATTGTCTCAATTTCTTTGAGCGCGTGTCGGGCGCGCGGATGCATTCGAACTATTTCCGCGTCGGCGGGGTGCATCAGGATGCGCCCCTGAAGCTGCTGACCGACATCGCCGACTGGCTCGACACGCGCCTGCCCCGCCTGTTCGAGGATGCGATCAGCCTCGTCGCCGACAACCGCATCTTCAAGCAGCGCAACGTCGACATCGCCGTTGTCAGCAAGGACGATGCGGTGAAATGGGGTTTTTCCGGCCCGATGATCCGCGGCTCGGGCATCCCGTGGGATCTGCGCAAATCACAGCCCTACGACGTCTACGCGAAGATGGATTTCGAGGTGCCGGTGGGCACGCGCGGCGATTGCTACGACCGGTTCATGGTCCGCGTCGAGGAAGTGCGGCAATCGGCGAAGATCATGAAGCAGTGCCTGGCCGAGATGCCCGAGGGGCCGATTGCCAGCCTCGACCGCAAGGTGGTGCCGCCCAAGCGCGCCGAGATGAAGCGCTCGATGGAGGCGCTGATCCACCATTTCAAGCTCTATACCGAAGGGTATCACGTGCCTGCGGGCGACGTGTACGTCGCGACCGAAAGCCCCAAGGGCGAGTTCGGCGTCTATCTCGTCGCGGACGGCAGCAACAAACCATACCGCTGCAAGATCCGCCCGACCGCGTTCAGCCACCTCCAGGCGATGGACTTCATGGCGAAGGGCCACATGCTGGCGGACACGACGGCCATTCTGGGCGCGATGGATATCGTGTTCGGGGAGTGCGACCGGTGAATACCATCGCAAATTTCGGCAATGGCTTTTCAGATGAGCAGAGACTTGAAGCCATAATGCGGAGCGATCCGCGTTATAG
>JALYTP010000108.1 GCA_030854225.1 Pseudomonadota bacterium | reverse complement strand
CTCGCCCGCCGCCAGGAGGAAACTGCCCATCGACGCCGCCTGCCCGATGCACACCGTGCCAACGCGCGGGCGGATATACTGCATCGTATCGTGGATCGACATGCCCGCCGTGACGACCCCGCCCGGCGAGTTGATGTACATGTAGATATCCTTCTTCGGGTTTTCGGACTCGAGGAAGAGCAACTGCGCGGTGATGACGGAGGCCATATGGTCCTCCACCCCGCCGGTGACGAAGATGATGCGTTCGCGCAGCAGCCGCGAATAGATGTCGAAGCTGCGTTCCCCGCGGTTCGATTGCTCGATCACGACCGGAACGAGGCCAGCCTGGCTTTGCCGGAGGCCGAGGCCTGCCTGTGCCAGCGGGCTGGAGAAATCGCCGGTTTCGAACGGATTGCGCATGACTGAATCTGGTCCTTATGCCCTTAAGAGCGCCCTACATCGGCGCTGGCGGAAACGAGTTCAACCCCCGCTAACCCTCTTCGCCGCCGGGCGCGCGGTGGGACAGATAGGCCAGCCGCCGCACCTCGCGACGCCCCCGCACGACGGTATCGAGGATGAGCCCGGCAAAGCCGTTGAGCGCGGCGAGGATCACCAGCCCGGTGGCGAGGACCGCGGTGGGAAAGCGCGGCACCAGCCCGGTGTCGACATAGGTCGCGACCAAGGGCGCGGCGAGCACGATCGCGACGACCAGCAGCACCGCGCCGATGCTGCCGAAGAACAATATGGGCCGTTCGATGCGGTAGAGCTGCACGATCGTGTTGAGAATGCGCGCGCCGTCGCCATAGGTGTTGAGCTTCGATTTGGACCCCTCGGGTCGGGCGAAATAGCGCGTTTCGACTTCGCCGACGGGCATCTTCAGCTCCAGCGCGTGGACGCTGATTTCCGTCTCGATCTCGAATCCGGCCGAAAGCACGGGAAAGCTTTTCACAAAGCGTCGTGAGAATACCCGGTAACCGGACAGAATATCGGTGAAACTTCGCCCGAACAGCCGGGCGAGCATACCGGTCAGCAGTTTGTTGCCCATCTGGTGCCCACGCCGATACGCCGCATCGGCCTGTGTCACGCGGCTCCCCACGACCATGTCGAGCTGTTCGCCGGTCAGGCGCTGGACGAGGAGCGGTGCGGCTTCGGCGTCGTAGGTCGCGTCGCCGTCCGCCATGACGTAGATGTCGGCATCGATATCGGCGAACATCCGGCGCACCACATTGCCCTTGCCCTGGATCCGCTCGGTGCGGACCACCGCCCCCGCCGCGCGGGCGACATCGACCGTGCGGTCGCTGCTGTTATTGTCGTAGACGTAGATCGTGGCGCGGGGCAGCGCGGTGCGGAAGCCCGCGACGGTCTGCGCGATCGCCGCCGCTTCGTTGTAACAGGGCAGCAGAACTGCGATGCGTGGCGTCGTCACGATGTGCCCCTAACCGTCACCCCGGACTTGATCCGGGGTCCACCGGGCGGCCAGCACCGCGACCGCGATACCTGCCTCACCCTGGATACCGGAACAAGGCCGGCATGACGATTTACCGTCAACTCAACCCTTCTTCGCCGGTGCCTTCTCCGCGGCGGGCTTTTTGGCGGGCTCGGCCTTGGCGGCGGGTGGCTTCCTGGTTGCCGTCTTCTTCACCGGCGCGGCCGCGACGAGTTCTTCATTTGGCGCCTTGGCAGGCTTGTCCGCCTTCGACGGCACCGCATTGGTCGCGGCCTTCTTGGCGGGCTCCTCGGCCCTGGCCTTGTCTGCCGGGATGGCCTTCTTGGCAGCAGCCTTCTTCGCCTTGGGCTTGTGGTTTTCGTGATCGTGATGGTGCGTTCCGGTCGAGAAGCCTTCCTCGCTCTCGATCGCCGCTTCGAGTTCCTCGCGGGTCACGTCACGCTCGCTGATCTCGGCCTTTTCGAACAGCCAGTCGACCACCTTGTCCTCATAAAGCGGCGCGCGCAGCTGGGCGGCGGCCATCGGCTCCTGCTGGACGTATTGGATGAAACGCTGACGATCCTCCGGCCCGTATTGCTGCGCGGCCTGCGCGATCAGGCGGTTCATTTCCTGCTGGCTGACCTCGACGCCGTTCGCCTGGCCGATTTCCGACAGCAACAGGCCAAGACGCACCCGGCGCTCGGCAATCGCCTGGTAATCGTCGCGCTCGGCTTCCATTTCCTTCAGCGCGGCCGCGGGATCGGGCTCGTGCGTCGCCTCATGCTCGAGCTGCTGCCAGATCTGCGCGAATTCGGCCTCGACCATCGACGGCGGCACCGGGAAATCATGTCCAGCCGCGAGTTGATCGAGCAATTTGCGCTTCATGTACGTGCGCGTGAGGCCGTTATGCTCCTGCTCGATCTGTCCCTTGAGCAAACCCTTGAGTTGGTCGAGGTCGGTCAGGCCGAGCGACTTGGCGAGGTCGTCGTCGATCTTGCTTTCGCCCGCCGTCTTCACCGCGGTGATGCTGAGGTCGAACGTGGCGGGTTTACCGGCCAGCGACTTCTCCTGATAATCGTCTGGGAAGGTGACCGAGATCTGCTTTTCGTCGCCGGTCTTCACGCCGATCACTTGATCCTCGAACCCGGGGATCAGACGGCCAGACCCGATCTCGACCGACATGTCGGTGCCGGTGCCGCCGTCGAACGCGACGCCGTCGGCGGTCTTGCCGACGAAATCCATCACCACCAGATCACCCGCCTTCGCCTTGTACGTCGGCTTGGCGTCATCCCAGCGCTTCTGCTGGTCGGCGAACTTCTTGACCTGCTCGTCGACCGCGGCATCGGCGACGGGCACGGTCAGCCGTTCGAGCTTAAGCGAATCGATCGCCGGCGTCGGGACATCGGGCAGCACCTCGAGCGCGACCTTGACCTCGGCATCCTTGCCGACCGCATAGCCGTCTTCAAGCTCTACCGAGGGCTGGATCGCGGGGCGCAGCTTGTGGTCGGCGATGAGCTGCTGCACACCTTCCTGGATCGACGAGTTGAGCGCGTCCTGGGTGAGCGCCTCGCCGTGCATCTTGCGCACGAGATTGGCGGGCACCTTGCCGGGGCGGAAGCCGGGCATGCGCACTTGCGGCGCGACCTTCTTCAGCTCGGCATCGACACGACTGTCGATATCCTTGGCGGTGATCTTCAGGGTGTAGCCGCGCTTCAGGCCTTGGTTCAACGTCTCGACAGTCTGCATGATCTCTTCTTCATCTCTCTCGTTGGACGACCCCCTCGCTTCGCTCGGGGAGTTGCGATGCCGAAAACGTCCTCCGGACGTTTTCGAGTCATCGCAACTGGTGCGGGCGAAGGGACTCGAACCCCCACATCTTGCGATGGCAGGACCTAAACCTGCTGCGTCTACCAGTTCCGCCACGCCCGCATGGGACACCGCCGGTCGGGCGGCTCTATAGCAGCGCTGCGGTACGGGGCAAGCGGCTCCCGCAATCGGATAGTTTCCCGTGCACCAATGACAGATCTCCGCATTGTTATCGCGGCAAGCGCCGCGCGCTCACCACCGTTACCGGCGCGATCGGCACTTCGCCCTTGAACGATCCGCGCTCGGTCGCGGTGGGGGAAACCGGGGCGTCGAAGATTTTCAGCACCACGTCCATCCCCTCCGCCACATGTCCGAACGCGGCATAACCCAGATTGTCGCCGGGCTTCGCCGGATCGGCGTCGAAAGAGGTCTGGTCGCCCACACTGATCGTGAAGTCGCCGGTCGCAGAGCCAGGCAGGAACCGCGCGATCGATAGCGTACCGTCGAGATGCTTGAGGCCGGTCAGCGTGGTCGGTTCGTGCTTGATCGGCGGCAACGTGCGCTTCGGATCGCCGCTGGTGCCGAACTGGACGAACCCGAAATGGTCCGCCACCTTGACCGTGCGGTAGAAGCGAACGCCGTCGAGCCGCTTCTGATCGACGTAATGCAGGAAGTTGTTCGCGGTGATCGGCGCCTTGGCCGTCTCCAGTTCGACCACGAAGCGGCCGGCGGTGGTATCAATCGCGACGCGCGGCAGCGTGGGCGCCGCGATGGGGGCAGTTTGCGCCCATGCCGGTGCCGCCAGCAAGCCGAACGCGATCAACGCGAGCCGCCATGTCACCCTCACGATGCCAGCGCCTTCTTGAGCAGATCGTTGACCACCGCCGGGTTGGCCTTGCCCTGCATCGCCTTCATCGTCTGGCCGACGAAGAAACCGAACAGCGCCTCCTTGCCGCCGCGATATTGCTCGAGCTGGTTCGGGTTCGCCGCGAGGATGCCGGCGATGACTTCCTCGATCGCCCCGGTGTCGCTGGTCTGTTTCAGCCCACGCTCCTCGACGATCTTGCCGGGGGCGTCGCCGGTGTCGAGCATCACCTCGAACACCTGCTTGGCGAGCGTGCCGGAGAGCGTGCCGTCGCCGATCAGCGCAAGCAGTTCGGCGGCCTGACCCGGCGTCACCGGTGATTCGCTAATATCCTTACCCAGCCGGTTGAGCGCGCCGAACAGTTCGGACGACACCCAGTTTGCCGCCGGCACCGGCTTGGCGCCCGCCTCCAGCAACGCATCGAACCAGCGCGCATATTCGACGTCCGCAGTCAGCACGTTGGCCTGATAGCGCGTGACCCCTTGCCCCTCATACCGCGCGCGCTTGGCATCGGGCAGTTCGGGCAGGCTTGCGCGGCACTCGTCAAGGAACGCGTCCTCCAATTCCAGCGGGAGCAGATCGGGGTCGGGGAAATAGCGATAATCGTGCGCGTCTTCCTTCGATCGCATCGAGCGCGTCTCGCCTCGGTCCGGATCGTAAAGCCGCGTTTCCTGGACGATCCGCCCGCCGGCCTCGATCACCTCGACCTGGCGCTTTGCCTCCTGCTCGACCACCGCCATCACGAAGCGCACCGAATTGACGTTCTTGGTCTCGGTCCGCGTGCCGAATTCGTCGCCCGGCTTGCGCACGCTGACGTTGACGTCGGCGCGCATCGATCCCTGGTCCATGTTGCCGTCGCAAGACCCGACATAGCGCAGGATCGAGCGCAGTTTGGACAGATACGCCCCGGCCTCGGCGGGTGAGCGGATGTCGGGCTTGGAGACGATCTCCATCAGCGCGACGCCCGAACGGTTGAGGTCGACATAGCTGCGCGTCGGATGCTGATCGTGCATCAGCTTGCCGGCATCCTGCTCGACATGGATGCGCTCGACGCCGATCGTCTTGGTCGCGCCGCCGTCCTTCTCGTCGAGCGTCACCTCGACCGCGCCCTCGCCGACGATCGGATGGTAGAGCTGGCTGATCTGATAGCCCTGCGGCAGATCGGCGTAGAAATAATTCTTGCGGTCGAACCGCGACCATTTGTTGATCTCGGCACCGATCGCCATGCCCGTGCGCACCGCTTGGCGGATGCACTCGCGGTTCGGCACCGGGAGCATCCCCGGCATCGCCGCATCGACCAGCGACACCTGCGTGTTCGGCTCCGCTCCGAAAGTGGTCGCCGCGCCCGAGAACAGCTTGGCCCTGGAGGTGACCTGCGCGTGAACCTCGAGGCCGACCACGACCTCCCATTCGCCAGTTTCGCCTGTGATGCGGTAAGGTGCGGTTGCGTCAGCCATGATCAGCCTCGGGAGTAATGATTGAAAGAGCCGGGAAATAGCCGGCCAGGCGGCGATCGCGTGTCATCAGGGTCGCGCCGAGGATTTCGGCATGAGCACCGATCAGGAAATCGGGCAGGATCGTTTGCCGTGGCCCGCCACGCCGGCGGTATTCGCGAAACGCAACGCCCGCGCGCAGCGCCACGGCGAATGTCATATCAACAAGTTCGATTTCAGCGTCCGCCAGGCTGGTC
>JALYTP010000107.1 GCA_030854225.1 Pseudomonadota bacterium | reverse complement strand
GACCTGCATCCTGGAGAATTTCTTGTAGATCGCGGTGATGTTGGCGAACCGCTCGAGCGCCACCGGCTTGAGCGTCTCCTCCATCTGCGCGAGGCTGAGGGTGTTGTCCTCCTCCTCATCGTCGGACGGGCGCGGGGTGCGACGCTCGGTCAGTTCCTCCTCGTCCTCGTCGACGGACGCCTCTTCCTTGACGTCTTCCTCTTCCTTGAAGGTCGCGCCGGCGGTCTTCTCGCTGATCTCGCCGTTATCGTCTTCCTCGGCACCCTCGACCTGTTCCGCCGACGGGCCCTTGGAGAGCATCGCGTCGAGATCGAGGATCTCGCGCAGCTGCATCGTGCCTTCGTTCAGCGCGGTCGACCAGTCGATGATCGCGTTGAAGGTGATCGGCGATTCGCACAGCCCCAGGATCATCGTGTCGCGCCCGGCCTCGATCCGCTTGGCGATGGCGATCTCGCCCTCGCGGCTGAGTAGTTCCACCGCGCCCATCTCGCGCAGGTACATCCGCACCGGATCGTCGGTGCGATCGATGATCTCCTTCTTCTTGGTCTCGAGCGCGGGGGCGCTTTCCTCGGTCGAATCGACCGATTCGACCTCGTCCTCGGGCTGCTCGGCCTCGTCGCCGTCTTCGCCCGCCTCGTCATTCTCGACGATGTTGATGCCCATCTCGCTCAGCGAGGAACTGATGTCCTCGATCTGGTCGGATGACATCTCGCCCTGCGGCAGCGCCTCGTTGAGCTGATCATAGGTGATGTACCCACGCTTCTTGGCGCGCGCGATCACCTTCTTGATGTTCGCGTCGTTCAGGTCGATCAGGGGGGCGTCGCTCGTCTCGCCGACCTCGATCGTGTCGTCGCCGCCGCCATTCGTCTTCGCCATCAATTGCCCTCGGTACTAAAGCTGCGCGCGTCTTCGTTCGACTGCACCAGATTTGCAAGCCGCGCGTCGAGCGCCTGTTGTTCCTTCACCAGCGACACTTGCCGCTCGAATGCCTCATCCGAATAACACGCCTTGAGCGTGACGGTTGCCTCCGCGAGCGCTGCATCCACCTCGGGCCGCGCGACCAGAATCGCGATCGCCTCGTCGAGATCGGCACGGGCACGGGCCTCGTCCGCCCCCTTGGGAGCCAGCGAGGACCGATCCGCGCGAAGCAGTTCGGTCGCCAAATCGTCAAATCCGGATTTCGCCAATATGGTGACCAGGCGCTCGCTATCAAGCGCCCCGAACCGTTGGCTGTCTTCCACCGCCAGATCGACCACCGCCTCGAACAGCCGCCCGAGCGCGCCGTCCGCCAGTTTGAGGCTACCCAGCACCTCCATATGACGCGCGATTTCGGCGGGATGCCGGATCAACCCCGCGAGCACCGCCTTGGCGAGGACGCGGTCGATCCCTCCCGCGCGAATGCCCTGCGCGGAAGGATGGTTGCCGCCATCGGGGACCGGGGGTGCCCATTTGCCGGCGCGGCGCTGGCCGTTCTGTGGTCGCGGCACGAAAGGCGGCCGCTGCACGGCGTAAAGAGCATCGAAGCGACGGCGAAATTCGGCGAGATATTCGGTGCGCACGCCCGCGTCGCCGATCGCATGCGACAATTCCCCCAGTCGCTGCTTGAGCCCCGCCTTCTGCTCGGGCGTGGCGAGTGGTTCGGCGGCGAGTTCGTACGCCCACAGCCGGTCCACGAGCGCTTCGGGCTGGCGAAGGAGTGCCTCGAACGCCGTCGGCCCCTGTGCGCGCACCAGATCGTCGGGATCCTGCCCGGCGGGGAGCGTCACGAAGGAGAGGCTACGCCCCGGCGCAAGCATCGGCAGCGCGCGCAGCCCGGCGCGGATCGCGGCCTTCTGCCCTGCCGCGTCACCGTCGAAGCACAGGATCGGCACGTCGGCCAGCCGCCACAACCGCTCTAGCTGGTGCTCGGTCAGCGCGGTGCCGAGCGGGGCGACCGCCTCGCCGAACCCGGCCTGGGCGAGCGCGATGACGTCCATATACCCCTCGACCACCAGCACGCGCCCGGTCTTGCGGCTGACGGGCGCGGCGCGGTCGAGATTGTAGAGGCTGCGGCCCTTGTCGAAGAGCGGCGTCTCCGGGGAATTGAGATACTTCGGCTCACCGTCCCCGATGACGCGACCCCCGAAGGCAATCGTGCGCCCGCGCGGGTCGCGGATCGGGATCATCAGGCGGCCGCGGAAACGGTCGTAGGGTTCTTTTTCCTCGACCTGAATCAGCAACCCGGCCTCGACCAGCAGCGGATCGCCATAATCCTTGAGCGCGGCCTTCAGCTTGCCGCGCGAATCGGGCGCGAAGCCGAGGCCGAAACCGCGCGCGATTTCGGGCTTGATCCCGCGTTTCTCCAGCACGCCGCGTGCCTCGGCTCCCGCGATGCCGTTCAACTGCTCGGTGAACCAGGCGGCGGCATCGGCGCACGCCTCGTGCAGCCCCTTGGCGCGCTCGGCTTTTTCCGCCGTGCGCGCGTCCATCGCGGGCATTTCCATCCCGGCGGCCTGGACCAACTCCTTGACCGCATCGATGAAGGGCAGCCCGCGCTGGTCGGTCATCCAGCGGATCGCATCGCCGTGTGCGCCGCAGCCGAAGCAATGGTAGAACGCCTTGTCGTCGTTGACGTAGAAGCTTGGCGATTTCTCGTTGTGGAACGGGCAGCAAGCGCGCCATTCGCGCCCGGCCTTTTGCAGCTTGGTGGTGCGGCCGATCAGTGACGACAGCAGCGTGCGCGCGCGAAGTTCGTCGAGAAAGGCGGGCGTCAATGTCACGCGCGCGTTATAACACGCCTTTGCACCAGATGCGCGGCGGCTGGCAACGGCAAATTGCGCTAGGAAAGCGCCGCCTTCACCAGCCCGCTGGCCTTCGACATGTCTAGCGTGCTCGCGTGGCGCGCCTTCAGCTCGGCCATCACGCGGCCCATGTCCTTCATGCCCGAGGCGCCGAGCTCGGCCTTGATCGCCTCGATCGCGGCGCGGGTTTCCATCTCGCCCATTTGTACGGGAAGGAACCGCTCGATCACCGCGACCTCGGCCGCCTCGCTGTCGGCGAGTTCCTGGCGGCCGCCCTTAACATACATCTCGATCGATTCGCGGCGCTGCTTGACCATCTTTTGCAGCACCTCGACGACGAGCGCATCGTCATCGTCGGGCACTTTTCCCGTCCGCGCCTCGATGTCGCGATTCTTGATCGCCGATTGCATCAGGCTGATCGCGCCTCGGGTCTGCTTGTCGCCGGCTTTCATCGCGGCGATCTGGGCGGCTTTGATATCGTCTCTGATCATGTCACGCCCATAGCGGGTCGCATCGGTTGACGCGAGGGGGGTAGGGGTCTAGCTGCCGCGCCTTAGCGACATCGCTGCTCAAACCAACGGAGTGCCCGCCCGCAATGGCCGACGCCAAGCCTCTCGACGCGCCCGCAGGAGCGACCGGCGTACTGGTGCTGGCAAGCGGCGAGGTCGTATGGGGCCGCGGCTTCGGCGCCGAGGGGCAGGCGGTGGGCGAGGTATGCTTCCACACAGCGATGACCGGCTATCAGGAGATCATGACCGACCCAAGCTTCGCCGGGCAGATCATCACCTTCACCTTCCCGCATATCGGCAATGTCGGGGCGAACCCGGACGATGTGGAGGCCGACATGCCCCATGCGCTGGGCATGATCGTGCGCGAGGACGTGACGGCGCCGTCGAGCTTTCGCAGCACCGAGCGGCTCGACGACTGGATGAAGCGTCACGAGCGGATTGGCCTCGCGGGCGTCGACACGCGCGCGCTCACGCGGCGGATCCGGGCGGGTGGTGCGCCCAACGGCGTGATCGCGCATTCGGCCTCGGGCGCGTTCGACATTCCGCTGCTGCTCGATATGGCGCGGGCGTGGCCGGGGCTGGAGGGCATGGACCTCGCCATCGCGGTGACGACGCGGACGCATTTCGGCTGGGGCGATGCCGGGCCGGGCGGGGTGTGGCGGCTGGGGTTCGGGTATGGCGACCAATCTTCCTCACACCTGCGGGAGGGGCCAGGGGAGGGCGTGTCCGCAAACGATGCGCCTGCCATTACAAGCCCTCGCCCGACCCATCCCGCAGGCGGGAGGGGAGATAAACCCCACGTCGTCGCGGTGGATTACGGCAGTAAGCACAATATCTTCCGCAACCTCGTTCACGCGGGGGCCAAGGTATCGGTCGTCCCCGCCACCGCGACCTTTGACGAGATCATGGCGCTCTCGCCCGACGGCATCTTCCTGTCGAACGGTCCCGGCGATCCCGCCGCGACGGGCGAGTACGCCGTGCCGGTGATCCGGAAATTGCTGGACACGGGCAAGCCGCTGTTCGGCATCTGCCTCGGCCACCAATTGCTCGCGCTGGCGGTGGGCGGGCGCACCACCAAAATGTTCCAGGGCCATCGCGGCGCCAACCATCCGGTCAAGCGGCTCTCCGATGGCGCGGTCGAGATCACCAGCATGAACCACGGCTTCGCGGTCGAGCGCGACAGCCTCCCTGCCACCGCGCGCGAGACGCACGTCTCGCTGTTCGACGGCTCGAACGCCGGCCTCGAACTGACCGACCGCCCTGCATTCAGCGTGCAATACCACCCCGAGGCAAGCCCGGGGCCGCAGGATAGCCTGTATCTGTTCGAGCGTTTTGTGGGGATGATACGGAATTCGGTGTGAGGGAACGACAGCTAGATCGCTTGGCAGAGGATATCCTCGTAATGCTTTATGATCGCACCGCGAATTACGGACACGATAACTGGGATTTTGTCAGCGCATTTAGAGCGGCAGGCAAAGAACCTCAGATTCAGCATGCCGACGACGTTCTTGCGCGATTGACTGACAGGGGATGGCTAATCGCGGATAAGTCGCTTCGATTGCAAGGCTCTTTCAGTGCTCGCCTGACGGAATTGGGGAAACGGGCTGCTATCGACGCTCTGGATCGGCGGGCGCCTAAATCAATTGATGAGCGGCTTCGCCGTGTTTCGCGCAGCGATTGGATCGCCATCGCCGCATTTGTCGTTTCTCTGATTGCACTGTTCAAATAATGCCCAAACGCACTGACATCTCCTCGATCCTCATCATCGGCGCAGGCCCGATCGTCATCGGGCAGGCGTGCGAGTTCGATTATTCGGGCACGCAGGCGATCAAGGCGCTGAAGGAAGAGGGCTACCGGATCGTCCTGGTCAATTCGAACCCGGCGACGATCATGACCGATCCCGATCTGGCGGACGCGACCTATATCGAGCCGATCACACCCGAAATCGTCGCGAGGATCATCGAGAAGGAAACAGCGGCCCGACCCCAAGACACGATGGCTCTCCTGCCGACGATGGGCGGGCAGACCGCGCTCAACACCGCGTTGGCGCTGTTCAACGACGGGACGCTGGCGAAGTACGGCGTGCAGATGATCGGCGCCGATGCCGCGGCGATCGACAAGGCCGAGGACCGGCTCAAGTTCAAGGACGCGATGACGAAGATCGGGCTGGAAAGCGCGCGCTCGGCGATCGCGCATTCGGAAGCCGAGGCGCTCGCCGGACTGGAGAAGACCGGGCTGCCGTCGATCATCCGCCCCTCGTTCACGCTCGGCGGCACCGGGGGCGGCGTCGCCTACAACCGTGAGGAATTTCTCGAGATCGTACGCAAGGGGCTCGACGCCAGCCCGACCGGCGAGGTGCTGATCGAGGAGTCGCTGCTCGGCTGGAAAGAATATGAGATGGAGGTCGTGCGCGACCGCCACGACAATTGCATCATCATCTGTTCGATCGAGAATGTCGATCCGATGGGGGTGCATACGGGCGACTCGATCAC
>JALYTP010000106.1 GCA_030854225.1 Pseudomonadota bacterium | reverse complement strand
CTCCACCGTCGCCCTCGATGAAATGCACCGGACGGCCGAGCACTTGCGCATAAGCGCCGGTGATATGCGCGAGCGACAATGCGGGGTCGCGCTGCCCCTTGGGGCGCCCGAAATGCGCGAGAATCAGGATGATGGCGCCCTTGTCGGCCAGTTCGCCGACCGTGGCGTGGGTCGCACGAAAACGCGTGTCGTCCGTGACGAGGCCGTCCGCCATCGGTACGTTCAAATCCTCGCGCACCAACACGCGCTTGCCGCGCACGTCACCGATATCGTCGAGCGTCTTGAAAGGTTTGGTCACGATTGTTCGATCCTGATCTCATCGCCGACGGCGATCATGCCGCCCGCCAGCACCTTGCTGCACACGCCACCCCGCCAATCGGGCGTCAACGCCGCCTTCAGGCCGGGCGCGATCGTCTCCATCCGGCTGCACGGATCGCACTCCAGCGTCACGCGCAGCATGACATCGCCGATACGGATCACGCTGCCCGACATCTGCGGCAGGCCCAGCCCATCGACGAACAGGTTCACCCGCCGCTCGTACCAGGCGATGTCGCGGCCGAGTTCGGCCATCGCCGCATCCCAACCGCTCCGCTGCATCATCGTCACCTGGCGCCGCCCCCGGCCCCCCGGTTGATGCTGCCGCGAAAATCACCGGCAATGCCGCCGTCCACCGTTACCAATGCGCGCTCGATCACGTCCATCGCCGCGCCGGGCCGGGCATGGCGCGCGATCCCCGCCAGCGTCCCGATCATGCCGTTCACGCCAGCCGTGGCCGACCGGACGGCCATCTCCATCAGCGCGCAGCCATCAGAGGAAGGCCGCCATGACGCGCGCGGTATCGACCATGCGGTTCGAGAAGCCCCATTCGTTATCGTACCAACTGACCACGCGGACCAATTTGCCGTCGAGCACCGCCGTCTCAAGGCTGTCGACGGTCGAGGACGCCGGCGTGTGCAGCAGATCGATCGAGACCAGCGGCTCGTCGGTATAATCGAGCACGCCCTTGAGCGGGCCGCTTTCCGACGCCTTCTTCAGGATGGCATTCACTTCGTCGCGCGTCGTGTCGCGCTTCGGCGTGAAGGTCAGATCGATCAGCGACACATCCGGGGTCGGCACGCGAATCGACGAACCGTCCAGCTTGCCCTTCAATTCGGGCAGCACCTCGCCGACGGCGCGTGCGGCACCGGTGGTGGTGGGGATCATCGACATGCCGGCGGCGCGCGCGCGGCGCGGGTCGGGGTGGATCTGGTCGAGGATCTTCTGGTCGTTGGTGTAGGCGTGGACCGTGGTCATCAGCCCGCGCTCGATGCCGATCGAATCGTTCAGCACCTTGGCGACGGGGGCGAGGCAATTGGTGGTGCAACTGGCGTTGGAGACGATAATGTGCCCGGCCTCCAGCTTGTCGTGGTTGACCCCGTAGACGACGGTCAGGTCGACGCCCTTGGCCGGGGCGGAGATCAGCACCTTCCTCGCGCCGGCATCGATATGTTTGTGCGCGCTGTCGCGGTCGGCGAAGAAGCCGGTGCATTCGAGCACGAGATCGACGCTCAGCTCCTTGTGCGGCAGCTTGGCGGGGTCGCGCTCGGCCGTCACGCGGATATGCTTGCCGTCGACGACCAGATCCTGCCCCTCATGATGCACGTCGCCGGGATATTTGCCGTGGACCGAATCGCGCTTGAACAGCCACGCATTGGACTTGGCGTCCCCCAGGTCGTTGATCGCGACGAGATCGAGCCCGGTATCCCCGCCCTCGAGCATCGCGCGCGCGACGAGCCGGCCGATGCGACCGAATCCGTTGATCGCTACCTTCACCGCCATCTTCCATGTCCTTCCGCGTGAGCCGGGCGGCGGCGTTCATCGTGACGCGGCCTGTCCCGAGCGATTGTGCTGATGCGCGCGGTCTTTGCGGTGGGGCGTGGCGCGCGTCAACCGGCAGCGGGGCAATTCATCTTGCCCCCCGCCCAAGCCATGCTATCCGGTAACGCGTGACCGATGCCTCCCCTTCCGCGATCGACCGCATCGACAAGGCGCTCGCCCGGATCGAAGCCGCCGCCGCGGCGCACGGCACGCGCGACGAAACGCTGGCGAAGCGCCACCAGGTGCTGCGCGACCGCGTGTCGCAGGCGGTCGAGGCGCTGGATGCGGTGATTGCGCGGGGCGGCGCCTGATGGCCGATGTCGCGCTCTCGATCGGTGGTCGCACCCACCTTGTCGCCTGTCGCGACGGCGAGGAGGCGCAGTTGCGCCGACTCGGTACGATGCTCGATCAGCGCTGGACCACGGCGGAGCGTGCCTCGGGCGGCGTCAGCGGCGAGCGATCGATGCTGTTCGTCGCGCTGATGCTGGCCGATGCGCTCGACGAGGCGGAGAGCCGCCCGCCCGCCGATGGCGGGGCGTTTGCCGCGCGGATCGCCGACCGGCTGGAATCGGTTGCGACGGCCCTTGAGAAGAGCGCGGGAAATCCCTAGATTGGGCGGTGGCGGGCACTGCCCGGTACGAGCCTTTATTATCCCTGAGGCTATTCATCATCCAAGGGGGCTGTCCCTGTTAGGATCCTGGTCCGAAGCACATGGTCCCCACCTGACGTACCGTGCGTCAGAGGATAACCCGGCACACGGCCACGGCGGTCCCGCCACCGCCTCGCGATGACCGAAAAGCCCGCCCTTCGCGCCCGGATGCGCCGTGCCCGCGATGCGTTCGTGGCCGGGGCACCACCCGCGCTTTCCACGCCGGCGCGCCTGCTCGCTCTTTTCGAACCGGGACTTACCGTGACATCCTACGTTCCGATGGGAAGCGAAGCCGATCCCTCACCCCTCGCCCGCGCGGCGGTCGAGCGGGGATGTTTGATCGCCTTGCCGCATATTACGGTGCGGAGCGCGCCGATGCGCTTTCTGGCCTGGGACAGCGAGGCCGATCTGATCCCCGGCCCGTTCGAGCTGCACCAGCCGCATCATGAAGCACCCGCACTCGCGCCGGATGTGATCCTCGCGCCGCTGCTCGCGTTCGATGCGTGGCTGAACCGGCTGGGCCAGGGTGCCGGTTATTACGACCGCGTCTTCGCGCAGTTTCCGGCCGCGCACCGCATCGGCGTCGCGTGGAGCATGCAACAGGTCGACGCGTTACCGATCGAGGCGTGGGACGTGCCGCTCCACGCCGTCGTCACCGAACAGGGATGGATCACGCCATGACGCCAAGCTGGCGCAAACCTTTCGGAATGCTGCTGATCCTCGCGCTGATCGCGATCTGGGTGATCGCGGTCGTGAGCCTTTCGCGGTGGGTCGGCGCATGGCCTTCGCTGGTCCAGCTTGCCTTCTATCTCTTCACCGGGATCGTGTGGATCTGGCTGTTGCCGATGCGTCGTTTGCTCGGCTGGATGGAAACCGGGCGTTGGCGGTGATTTTCTAACGGGCGCGCGCCGCGGCGAAGCCGCGTCGTCGGACGAGGCATTAGCCTCGCCGGCCGTGCTGGCGCATCTGGGAATAGCTCCGCTATTCCTCCGCGCGCTGCGCGATGGCGCGAGTGACGGGGCTCGAACCCGCGACCTCCGGCGTGACAGGCCGGCGCTCTAACCAACTGAGCTACACCCGCTTGGAAAGCGTGAGGCGCGGCAACTAGGCGAGGCACCCTACCCTGTCAACCGCCGGTATCGCGCGCCTTTGCCGACCGCCCGAAGCGGGCGCGCGGGGTCTGTGTCAGGGTGCCGTGCTCGAACAGGAAACCGGCGATATCGGGCTTTCCGGCGGCGGCGGCGATTGTCTGGAAGATGATCAGCAGCGGCACCGCGAGCACCGCGCCCGCGGTGCCCCACACCCAGCTCCAGAAGCTGATCGAGATGAGGATCAGCACAGGATTGATCGTCAGGCGGTGCCCGACGATCATCGGCGTGATCGCGTTCGCCTCCAGCAAATGGCACCCGATCATGATCGCCGGGGGCAGCATCGCCGCCCAGATATCGGGGAACACCATCAACCCGCCGACCACCAGCAGCAGCGCCGACACGATCGGCCCGAAATAGGGGATGTAGTTGAGCATCGCCGCGATACCGCCCCACATCACCGGATAGGGCATGCCGGCCAGCCACAGCAGGAAGGCGATGACCGAGCCCAGCGCGAGATTGATGAGCGTGATCGTGCCGAGATAGGCTGCGGTATCGTCGACCACTTCCTGGATCACCCGCGCCGTCGCCATCGCCCCGCCGAAGCTGGCGCGGTTGCTGATCATCCCGCGCCGCATCCCGCTCCAGTGCGACAGGAAAAAGAAGACCACGAGAATCCCGAAGAAAATCTGCACGATGACGATCGGCGCGGTGGTCGCGGCGAGTTCGAGCACCGAGCTGGGCGGGGCGACGGCGGTGGTCGCCGCCTGATGCACCGGGCCGGCGGCGAGCTGCTTGACCGTGCGGTTGACGTATTTTTCGAGACTGGAATACAGATCGAGCAGCGGCGCGAGGTTGCTCTGGATGCGGTCGATCCGCTCGGGCAGGCGGCGGAAGAATTGCGTCGCGGGCATCACGATCGCGACGATCGCCGTGCCTGCCGCAGCGACGAACAGGATAACGCAGACGAACGCCGCGATCGGCGAGGGAATGCGCCGTTGTTCGAGCCATTCGAGGATCGGGATCAGCGCCACCGCGACCACCAGTGCGGCGGTGGTCGGCAGGAAGAATTCGGATCCGCCTTTCAGCGCGAAGGGCAGCGCGAAGACGAGGCCGATCCCGGCGATCAGCGTGAGCGCGGCGAGCAGCCGGTCGCGGCGTTCGGTCACGCCCGGGTCCTCGCCCGGTGGCTCGTCGCCCGGCGGCACGGAAAGGTCATCCTCGGCGGTCATCACGCGGCAACCTAGCGGCATTCCCCTCGCTTGCAATCGGCGCTAGCGTTCGATGATGCGCGATATCATTCTGGTCATCGACGAAGGCACCACCTCGACCCGCGCGATGGCGTTCGCGCCGTCGGGCGATTGCCTCGCCACGCACGGCGCCCCGCTGACCCAGCATTACCCCGAACCGGGCCGCGTCGAACATGACGCCGCCGAAATCTGGGAGCGCACGCTCGCCTGTTGCACGGCAGTTGTCGACAAGATCGGCGGTGCGGACAAGATCGCCGCGATCGGCATCACCAACCAGCGCGAGACATTGGTGTTCTGGAGCCGCAAGACCGGCGAACCGCTCGCCCCCGCGATCGTCTGGCAGGACCGCCGCACCGCCGAGATGTGCCGCACGCTTAAGGAGGCGGGGCACGAGCCCGCCGTGCAGGCCAAGACCGGATTGCTGCTCGACCCCTATTTCTCCGGCTCGAAGATCGGCTGGGCGATGGCGAACTGGCCGCAATTGAAGGATACCGGTGACGATCTCGCGGTCGGCACCATCGAAAGCTGGCTGGTGTGGAAACTGACCGCCGGGGAAGATGGCGGCGGCCTGCACATCACCGACGCGACCAATGCCAGCCGCACCGCGCTGATGGCGATCGGCAGCGGGCATTGGGACGACGGCCTGATCGAATTGTTTGGCGTACCGCGCGCCGCCTTGCCCGAGATCGTCGATTGCGCAGGGCAGTTCGGCGAGACGAGCCTGTTCGGCGCGGCGATCCCGATCTGCGGTCTGGCGGGGGACCAACAGGCCGCGACGATCGGCCAGGCATGCCTCGCGACCGGCGAGACCAAGGCGACCTTCGGCACCGGCGCGTTCGTGCTGACGCAATATGGCGCGAAACAGCCGACCTCGAAGAATCGCTTGCTCGCCACGATCGCGTGGCAGTTGGACGGCCGCCGCGCCTATGCGCTCGAAGGGTCGGTATTCGTCGCGGGCAGCCTGATCCAGTGGCTCCGCGATTCGCTCGGGCTGATCGCCACGGCAGCGGAGACCGAGA
>JALYTP010000105.1 GCA_030854225.1 Pseudomonadota bacterium | reverse complement strand
TCGGCCGCATCCTGGACCTCTACCCGCCACAAGAATGCGCCAATTATTTCGCCAACGCCGGCTACGATGCAGACTGATGGGAAAACGCTCTAGACCTGAGCATTTGCGTTGTCGACGCATCACCCGCCGAAGGTCTCGCGCATCTTTGGTCAGCCTGCCGCGAAAGCGGCGATCGGCTGCGCCAAGCGCGTGGCGCGGTTTCGGTGAAGGCGTTGAACGCCTCGCCCTGACCTCTTCCAGGGTCTCATGACACATTGAGCATCGATGCAGACATATGCCTGCTGCAAGATCGCTCCGTTCGAAATGCGCAAGGAAAAGGCCGGCACACGCCGTGTTCGCTGATGACTGTGCGCTGATTTCAACTGCCGAGCAGCGGAAGCTATATGTAGAATTGGTGCCGGCGTTGGTTGGCGCGCGCGGCGCGGCGGCGCGCAGCGGGAATGAGAATGGGTGGCCGTGCCCCTTGAACTGCGCACCAAGCTGTAGCACACACGCTTTCGGACGTAACAAGAACTGCGGTTTTTCGCGGATTTCAGCGCGGCCAAAATGTGAGGCAGATTCCCTTCACCCGCTCCAGCCGCCGCTCAAGTTTTGGCAACGCTGGAACGCGGAATAGCGGCGGCTCGGGCGGCGGTGCCATGGCGCCGTGCGACGACGCGGCTTTGCCGCTACACTAGATGCCGTCCACCACGACCGCCCTGCCCTCGGCTTCCAGCCTGTGCGTCAAATCGGCGATCGCCGCGTCCACCAGTCCCGCGTCCGGGCCGCGCACCACGAAATTCGCCCCCACGCGCCCCTCGCGGAAGAAGGGGTAGCTGCCGATCGCGACGCGTGCCTCGTCTCCGGCATGCGCGCGCTCGACGCTGCCCAGCAATTCCGCCACCTCGCTCTCCGCCACCCAGCAGCCGATCGTCTTCGACACCACCGGTCGGCCGCCCTCCAGCGTGCCGGTCAACGCATCGAGCATGCCCGCCGTGATGTGCGGCACGCCCGCCATCACGTAGATGTTGCCGATGCGGATGCCCGGCGCGCCCGACAGGCGGTTCTCGATCAGCGCCGCGCCTTCGGGCACGCGCGCCATGCGCCGGCGCGCGTGGGTCAGCCCGCCGCGCGTCTCGTAATATCGCTCCAGCACCGCGAGCGCCTTGGGGTGATGCGTCACGCTCACGCCGAGCGCCGCGGCGATCGCATCGACGGTGATGTCGTCATGCGTCGGGCCAATGCCGCCGGTGGTAAACAGATAGTCGTTGCGCGCGCGCAGCGCGTTCACCGCCTCGACGATCGCGCCCTGCATGTCGGGCACGATGCGCACCTCGGCCAGGCGGATGCCCTGCACGTTGAGCCACGCCGCGATCTGCGCGACATTCTTGTCCTGCGTGCGGCCCGAGAGGATCTCGTCGCCGATCACCGCCAGCCCGGCCGTCCAGATGCGCTCCACCATCCCCGCGCCATAGCGAAAGCCGCGCCGCGCTGCTATATGCCGCGCCATGACCGATTACGTGACCATCACCGCCGACGCACCGCAGGGTCGCACCGGCGCGATCAAGCTCCATGGCCGCGACGCGTTCGATGGCATGCACAAGGCCGGGCGCCTTGCCGCCGAAACGCTCGACATGGTCGTGCCGCATATGGTGCCGGGCGTGACGACGGGCGAGATCGACGGGCTGATCTACGATTTCGTCCTCGCGGGCGGCGGCGTGCCGGCGACGCTCGGCTATCGCGGCTATACCCATTCGAGCTGCATCTCGATCAACCATGTCGTGTGCCACGGCATTCCCGGCGACAAGGCGCTGAAATCGGGCGACATCGTCAATGTCGACGTGACGCCCATCCTCGACGGTTGGCATGGCGATTCGAGCCGCATGTATTTGATCGGCGATGTACCGCTGAAAGCCAGGCGCCTGGTCGACGTGACCTATGAGTGCCTGATGCTCGGCATCGAGCAGGCGAGGCCCGGCAATACGATGGGCGATGTCGCGCATGCCATCCAGCGCCATGCCGAGGCGAACCGTTACGGCGTGGTGCGCGATTTCTGCGGTCACGGGCTCGGCCGTCTGTTCCACGATGCGCCCGAAGTGGTGCATGTCGGGCGCCCCGGCAGCGGCCCGGAGCTGAAACCGGGGATGATCTTCACGATCGAGCCGATGATCAATATCGGCCGCCCCGACGTGAAGCTGCTCGACGATGGTTGGACCGCGGTGACGCGCGACCGCTCGCTGTCGGCGCAATTCGAACATTCGATCGGCATCACCGAGGATGGATGCGAGATCTTCACCGTGAGCCCGGCCGGGCTGCACCAGCCCCCTTACGCCTGACCGGCATCGACCGTTATCTTGCCCGTAGTGTGAGCAGGGCGCCGCGCGTTGCCGTGAAACGCGGCACGAAGGAGGCCGCTTTGATATTCGCTCCCGGCGCAGTTCCGCGCTCGCGCGATTGGCGCGCTTCATGTAAGCTATCCCTGAGCGAGGGCATGTCTTCCAGTGAAAAAGATCGAAGCGATCATCAAGCCGTTCAAGCTCGACGAGGTGAAGGAGGCGCTGCACGAAGTCGGCGTCAGCGGCATCACGGTGACCGAGGCGAAGGGGTTCGGGCGGCAGAAGGGCCATACCGAGCTGTACCGCGGTGCGGAATATGTCGTCGATTTCCTGCCCAAGGTGAAGCTGGAAGTGGTTGTCGAGGACGCGCTGGCCGACAAGGTGGTCGAGGCGATCGCCGCCGCCGCGCAGACCGGGCGCATCGGCGACGGCAAGATCTTCGTCATGCCAGTCGAGACGGCTTTGCGCATCCGCACCGGCGAGCGCGACGAGAATGCCATTTGACGCGGTGCAGCATTTTATGACAGCGTAGCGACGGACGCTGCAACATGATTCTCGCCCCGCGCGGGTGAACGATCAATCCTGAAAGGGCATGGGGTAATGGCGAATTCGGCGGGAAACACGGCGGGCGACGTGCTGAAGATGATCAAGGAGCAGGAGATCGAATGGGTCGATCTGCGCTTCACCGATCCCAAGGGCAAATGGCAGCATCTGACGATGGTCGCAGGCGTCGTCGGCGATGACGAACTGACCGACGGCTTCATGTTCGACGGATCGTCGATCGAAGGCTGGAAGGCGATCAACGAGAGCGACATGATCCTGAAGCCCGATCTCGACGCGGTGTGGACCGATCCGTTTTCCGCGACCCCGATGCTGATCCTGGTGTGCGACGTGGTGGAGCCGTCGACCGGCGAGCTGTACGCGCGCGATCCCCGCTCCACCGCCAAGCGCGCCGAGGCGTACCTCAAATCGACCGGGATCGGCGACACCGTCTATGTCGGGCCCGAAGCCGAGTTCTTCATGTTCGACGACGTGAAGTTCGAGAACAGTTATTCCACCAGCTATTACAAGATCGACGATATCGAGCTGCCGACCAATTCCGGCACCAGCTACGAAGGCGGCAACATGGGCCACCGCCCGCGCGCCAAGGGCGGCTATTTCCCGGTCGCCCCGGTCGACAGCGCGGTCGATATTCGCGGCGAGATGGTGTCGACCATGCTCGAAATGGGTCTGCCGTGCGACAAGCACCACCATGAAGTCGCCGCCGCGCAGCACGAACTTGGTCTGACCTTCGGTACGCTGACCACCACGGCGGACCGGATGCAGATCTACAAATACGTCGTCCACCAGGTCGCGCATGCTTACGGCAAGACGGCGACCTTCATGCCCAAGCCGATCAAGGACGATAACGGCTCGGGCATGCACACCCACCTTTCGATCTGGAAGGGCAAGGAGCCGCTGTTCGCCGGCAACGGCTATGCGGGTCTTTCGGATACCTGCCTGTATTTCATCGGCGGGATCATCAAGCACGCCAAGGCGGTGAACGCCTTCACCAACCCGACCACCAACAGCTACAAGCGGCTGGTGCCGGGGTATGAGGCGCCCGTGCTGCTCGCTTATTCGGCGCGCAACCGCTCGGCATCGTGCCGCATCCCCTATGGCACGGGGCCCAAGGCCAAGCGCGTCGAGGTGCGGTTCCCCGATGCGATGGCGAACCCGTATCTATGTTACGCCGCGCTCTTCATGGCCGGGATGGACGGCATCCAGAACCGCATCCATCCGGGCGAGGCGATGGACAAGAATTTGTACGATCTGCCCCCGGCAGAGCTGGCCGAGGTGCCGACGGTGTGCAGTTCGCTGCGCGAGGCGCTCGAGTGCCTGGCCGCGGATCACGACTTCCTGCTCAAGGGCGACGTGTTCTCGAAGGACCAGATCGACGCCTATATCGAGATCAAGATGGAGGACGTCGCGCGCTGGGAAATGACCCCCAGCCCGGTCGAGTTCGATATGTATTACAGCTACTGAGGCGCGGCCACGCCCGCACCGGTGAGCGCAAGCGCACGGCAGCTGCCGGCCGGCCTCGCCAAAGCGAGGTCCGACGGCGCGGCTTTGCCGCGGCGCGAGGCCTTTGAAAAACGGGGCGTCCGGGCAACCTGGCGCTCCTTTTGCACTACGGCGATCATCGTCTCCCCACCGGGGGAACCCGGCACGCGGTGAAAGCGCTTCGTCTCTCGACACCGGGAGACGCCACCATGCCGAACGACAGGAAGCCGCTCAAAGCCATCGCGATCAATTGCACGCTCAAGGCCGATCCGGCCAAGACATCCTCGACCGACGCGATGATCGCGGTGCTCGAGAAGCATTTCGCCGAGGTCGATGTGGCGGTGACCGAAACCGTCCGCGTGGCGGCGCTGGACATCAAGCCGGGCGTCACTTCCGACGAGGGCGATGGCGACGAGTGGCCGGCGTTGCGCGCGAAGATCCTCGCGCACGATATCCTGATCTTCGGCGGCCCGGTGTGGATGGGGCAGATCGGCAGCGTGGCGAAGCGCGTGCTCGAGCGGATGGATGCATTCTTCGATGAAGCCGACGACAAGGGCCGGTTGCCGAGTTACGGCAAGGTCGCCGTCGCGGCGATCGTCGGCAATGAGGACGGCGCGCATTTCTCGACCGCGATGCTGTTCCAGTCGCTCAACGATACCGGGTGGACGATCCCGGCGGTCGGCGCGGTCTATTGGGTCGGCGAGGCGTATGGCGCGATCGATTTCAAGGATCTGAAGGTGACGCCGGATAAGGTGACCGAGACGGCGAAGATGGTCGCGGGCAACGCCGCGCACCTTGCCGGGCTGCTCAAGGCCAACCCCTACCCCGGATAAACTCTGTTACATCTTCGCCGTTGCGGCACTGCAGCAGGCAGCCTAGCGCATCGCCGATGCGTGCGGCATTGTCCCAATTGGTGCCGAACCGGATTCGCGCCTCGCCGCGCCAGCGGATCGGCGCGGCGGCGCTGGCGATCGCGATCGAGGCGTTGATCGCGCTGGCGCTGTTCACGATGTCACCGCGCCTGACACCCAGCAAGCCCGAGGCCGATCTCAAGACCTTCTCGTTCGTGCCCGCGCCCGAGAAGAAGGCGGTCGAAAAGCCGGCGAAGCACCGCGTGACCGTGGCCAAGCACGCCTCAGGCGGCGCCAGTCCGATCGCGCCCAGGGCGCCGCGCGACACCACCCCCGTACAGACGCCCAAGCCGCCGGTCATGCTGCCCGGCGTCATCCCGATGAACCTGGCCGATGCCGATATCTCGAAGATTCGATCGCATGCCGGCGAGAATGTCGACGAAGGCGAAGGCGCCGGCGCGGGGAAGGACAGCGGATCGGTCTATGGCCCGGGCGAAGGGCCGGGCGGTGAGCGGCTGTTCAGCGTCGCTTGGTATCGCGAGCCGACCCATGCCGAACTGGCCGGGTATCTGCCCAACGGCGCGCCGCCGGGCGGCTGGGCCGAAATCGCGTGCCGGATGATCGAGCATTACCATGTCGAGAATTGCCGCCCGCTC
>JALYTP010000104.1 GCA_030854225.1 Pseudomonadota bacterium | reverse complement strand
GGCGAGGAATACGGCGTGAAGGACGGCACGTCGGGGCGCGCCTGGGTGCTCGATCCGATCGACGGCACGCGGTCGTTCATCGCCGGGCGGCCGATCTTCGGTACGCTGATCGCGCTGGTCGTGGAGGGGTGGCCGGTGGTCGGGGTGATCGATCAGCCAGTATTGCGCGAACGCTGGGTGGGCGCGGTCGGGCGGCCGACGCTGTTCAACGGCGCGACCGCCGCGACCCGCCGTTGCCGCGCGCTGTCGGACGCCTTGCTCGCGACGACCTCGCCCGCGCTGTTCGACGACAGCCAATTGCATGCGTTCGAGCATCTCGACAGCATGGTGCGATCGACCGTGCTGGGCGGCGATTGCTACAATTACGCTTGCCTCGCCTCAAGCCATCTCGACATCGTCGTCGAAGCCGGCCTCAAGCTGCATGATTTCGCCGCGCTGGTGTCGGTGATCGAGGGCGCAGGCGGGCGCGTGTGCGACTGGCAGGGCGATCCGCTGACCGCCGACAGCATCGGCGAAGTGATCGCGGCGGGCGATCCGGCGCGGATCGAGGATATTATCGAGGCGCTGGCCTGCCGCGGTCACTAGACCCGATCAGAAGATACCGAGGAATTTCTTCTTCTGCTCGGCCTTTTCGCCGCTCGATTTCTTGCCATTCTCTTCCTTGGCCGTCGTGCCGTGCCCGACATCGTCGCGCGGTTTGCCCTTGGTGGTGCGTTGCGCGCTGGCAGTCGCCCCCGCCAGCACCGGGCCGCAGCTCGCCCCCTTGGCATCGCCGATATCGACAAAGGCCAGTACCGCGGCGAGCGGCGACGCAACCACGCCCAGCGCAATCCCGGCGCCGGCGCGGCCCAGCAATTGCGGGCTGATCGGGTTGATCCCCGGCGAGGCGAAATGGCCGTTTACCGCGATTGGCGACTGGCCCGAAAAGAAGCTGAATTTCTTGCCGTCGGCGCGCACCGCCATGTCGATCGCCTCGGTCTTGAAGCTGAACCCGCCGCGCGCGAGCATGATGTTCTTGGTCGTGTCGATCAGGATCGGATCGGCCGCCGCCACGCCGTCGCGCACGGTAAACGCGATCAGCCCGCAATTGATCCGCACCGGCTCCTTCAGTTTGTGCTGGAACATCTTCTGCGCGAAGGTGCCGATATCGAGCTCGGAAATCTGCACGTTGCGCGTCCAGAAGGTGCCCTGCGGCATGGTGAAGGCCATGCGACCGTTCGCGCTGGCGAGCGAATCGTGGATCGTATCGCCCCGTCCTTCGAGCTTTATGCGCCCTTTGACCGTGCCGGTCGTGCCCGATTCATCGACGCCGTAGCCGGCCAGCAGGCGCCCCATCGGCGTCGGCGCCAGTCGGATGTCATAGCTGTCCGCCGCCGGGCGCTGGCGCGTGTCGAAGATGATGTCCGACGCGACATTGCCGCGCGCCATGACGAAGGTCAGCGGCGACAGTGCGAGGCGGCCATGGTCGAGCGCCAGCGTGAGGTCGATGTTGGACACCGGCACATTTTTCGAGCGGATCACGCCGATCGTCCATTTGAGATCGGCGTCGAACGCGCGCATCGTCGCCACCGGCAAGGCGGCATCGGGCAACACGCGCTGCGCCCCGGCGCCCGTTGCGGCGGCGGCCGCCACCGCGCCTTTCGCGGCCACGATGTCGGGGTTGTAGCCGATGAACGGGGCGGCATCGACGATGTCGAGCTTGCGCGTCGCCAGCACCGAATCGAGGTGCAGGCGATCACCGTTGGTCACGGTCAGCCGCCCTGCCAGATCGCTGTCGCCGAACCGGCCCGTCATATCGGTGAAGCGATAATCCTGCCCGCTCTGTACCAGCTGCGCGGCCAATGTGTATTGGCGCGTGGCGGGGATGACCACGCCGATGATGCCGAGCAGTTCGGCCATGTTGCGGCCCCGCGCGCGCACCCGCAACGGCACGTTTTCGATATCGGCGATGGTCGGCAGCGTCCCCGCCACGTCGATCACGTTATTGGCGGCCCAAGCGCGCAGGGTGAGCTTGTTCTGGCCGCGATTGGCGGTCGCATCGGGCGAGAGCAGTTGCGCCGTCACGCGGAACGGGGTCTCGCGGATCCGGCCGGTGCCGTGCACCCCGACCGATTTGCCGATCACCGCATTGGTCGAGGCGATCGTGTCGATCCCGAGATCGGCGAGCAACTGCATCCGGGGATCGAGATAGCGCAGCGTCGTACCGGCGACCGTCGCGCGGTCGATTCGCGGAAATTCCAGCGGCTTGCCACCCTTCTCCGCGCTGAACGTCCAGGTGTTGGTGGTATGCGCCGGGTTCCATTCCAGATCGACCGTGCCCTGGGTCAGATCGAGCCAGTAGAAGTGCCGCTTGCCGAAAATCAGGCTGAGCGGCGCGATCCGCGTGTCGATCTTCTGCGCCAGGAAAAGGTTGGGCCTGGTCGCCCAGGCCGGATTGGCGATGGTCATGCCTTCGGCGTAGAACTTGATCTTGATCGGATCGAAATAGAGCTGGAAATCGCCGGTGACGGTCACCGGGCGATGCGTCTGCCCGGAGATGATCCGCTCGAACGTGTGCTTCAGGAACCGGCCCTTGGTGATGTAGAGCACCAGCCAGGCGAGGAAGATCAGCGCGAGGATACCGAGCACGACGTTACGCGCGATTCTCCACGGGCGAGGAAGGCGGCGACGGACCGGCTGCGCGGCGGGCGCGGGCGCATCAGTGACGGAGGGCGCGGTATCGACCGTTTCGTCGGGCTGCGGCGGCGTGTCGGGGGTGTCCATCGGCGGATTCAACCGTTCGCCTCTGCGATAGTTGCATTTGCCGTGCCGCGCGGCTAAGCGCGCCAGCTTCCGCAAGCGATGCGAGGAAAGATGGTCCGGCCAGTGTGGGCTGCCGCGGCTGTTCGAGTGTCGCTTCAAACCGAAAGGACGAAAATGCCCAAGCTCAAGACCAAGAGCGGTGTGAAGAAACGCTTCACGATGACCGCGACCGGCAAGTTGAAGCACGGCGTGGCCGGCAAGCGCCACCGCCTGATCAGCCATAACGGCAAATATATTCGCCAGAACCGCGGCACGAAGGTCGTCTCGGACCCCGATACCAGGATCGTGAAGGGCTGGGCCCCTTACGGTCTCACGTAATCGATTTCGAGAGGAACTAGATCATGGCACGCGTCAAACGCGGTGTAACCACCCGCGCCAAGCACAAGAACATCCTCGAACAGGCCAAGGGCTATCGCGGTCGTCGCAAGAACACGATCCGCGTCGCCCGTCAGGCGGTCGAGAAAGCCGGGCAATACGCCTATCGCGACCGCAAGGTGAAGAAGCGCACCTTCCGCGGCCTGTGGATCCAGCGCATCAACGCCGGCGTCCGCGCGGAAGGGCTGACCTATTCGCAATTCATGCACGGCTGCAAGCTCGCCGGGATCGAACTCGACCGCAAGGTCCTGGCCGATATCGCGATGCACGAAGGCGAGGCGTTTACCGCCATCGTCGCACAGGCGAAGGCGGCGCTGCCAGCCGCAGCCTGATTTAGCGTCGGCTAAATCAGGACTCGGCCAAGCCGGGCGGCGATACGCAGGACGGTTTCGTCCGACGGCATGGGGCCCCGACCGGATCTGTTACGACGGACAAAAGAGGCGTCGGTGGTTTGCCACCGGCGCCCTTTTCGTTATCGGCTCCCCGCACACGAGCAATCGAGAACATGATGGCTGACCTCGACCAACTGAAGACCGACCTGCTGGCCGCGATCGGCACTGCCGATCTTGCCACGCTGGAGGAAATGCGCGTCTCCGCGCTCGGCAAATCGGGCAGCGTGACGGGGCTGCTCAAGACGCTCGGCGGCATGTCGCCCGAGGACCGCCAGACGATGGGGCCGCGCATCCACGGGCTGCGCGAAGGTGTCACCGACGCGCTCGCCGCGCGCAAGGCGACGCTCGAACGCGCCGATCTCGACGCACGGCTTGCGCGCGAAACGCTCGACATGACGCTGCCCGCCGACGTGCCGCCCGCCGGCACGATCCACCCGGTGAGCCAGGTGATGGACGAACTGGCGGAAATCTTCGCCGATCTCGGCTTCGCGGTCGCCACCGGCCTGGAGATCGAAGACGACTGGCACAATTTCACCGCGCTCAACATTCCGGAGACGCATCCGGCGCGCGCAATGCACGATACGTTCTATTTCGAGCCGCCGGCCGATCTCGATGCCTCGACGCAGAAAATGCTGCTCCGCACCCACACCTCCCCCGTCCAAATCCGCACGATGCTGTCACAAAAGCCGCCGATCCGCATCATCGCGCCGGGCCGCACCTATCGCTCCGACTCGGACGCGACGCACACGCCGATGTTCCACCAGGTCGAGGGGCTGGTGATCGACAAGGGCATCACGCTCGGCCATCTCAAATGGACGCTGGAGACGTTCCTCAAGGCCTTCTTCGAACGCGACGACATCACGCTACGTCTGCGCCCGAGCTATTTCCCCTTCACCGAACCCTCGGCGGAGGTCGATGTCGGCTACACGCTCGTCAACGGCAAGCGCGTCATCGGTGGATCGGAGGGCTGGATGGAGGTGCTGGGCAGCGGGATGGTCCACCGCAAGGTGATCGAGGCGTGCGATCTCGACCCGGGCGAGTGGCAGGGCTTCGCGTTCGGCTGCGGGATCGATCGGCTGGCGATGCTCAAATACGGCATGGACGATCTGCGCGCGTTCTTCGACGGCGATATCCGCTGGTTGAAGCAATACGGATTCTCGGCGCTCGATGTGCCGACCTTGAGCGGAGGAGTGGGGGCATGAAGTTCACGCTCGGCTGGCTCAGGGAGCATCTGGAGACCACGGCGTCGCTCGATCAAGTGACCGACGCGCTGACGCGTATCGGCCTCGAGGTCGAGGGCGTCGACAATCCCGGCGACAAGCTTGCGGCCTTCACCGTCGCGCGCGTCCTCACCGCAGCACCGCATCCGCAGGCGGACAAGTTGCAGGTGCTCACCGTCGATGCCGGAAATGGCCCGCTCCAGGTCGTGTGCGGCGCACCCAATGCCCGCGCGGGACTGGTCGGCGTGTTCGGCGCACCCGGCGCGTTGGTGCCGTCGAATGGCATGGTGCTGAAGGTCGCCGCGATCCGCGGGGTCGAATCGAACGGCATGATGTGCTCGACCCGGGAGCTCGAGCTGGGCGACGATCATGACGGCATCATCGAGCTGCCCGCCGACGCGCCGGTCGGCAGGGCCTATCCCGATTATGCCGGGCTGAACGACCCGGTGATCGACGTCAGCATCACCCCCAACCGGCAGGATTGCATGGGGGTGCGCGGGATCGCGCGCGATCTTGCGGCGGCGCGATTGGGCACGCTCAAGCCGCTGGCCGAGGTCTATCGCGCCGACAGCATCGAACCGGTCGAGGGCGAAGGCCCGGGCCCGGATGTATGCACCGACGATCCCGGCGGCTGCCCCGCTTTCTATGCGCAGGCGGTGTCGGGCGTGACCAACGGTGCCGGGCCCGAATGGATGGGCCGCATGCTTGCCGCGATCGGGCAGAAGCCGATCTCGGCCTTGGTCGACATCACCAACTTCGTCTCGGTCGATCTCGGGCGCCCGCTGCACGTCTATGACAAGGCCAAGCTCGCGGGGCCCCTCGTCGCGCGCAAGGCGGAGGCAGGCGAACAGGTGCTCGCGCTCAACGGCAAGACCTACGCGCTCGACGATACGATGACGGTGATCGCCGACGATGCGAACGTCCACGATATCGGCGGCATCATGGGCGGCGAGCATTCGGGCGTGTCCGACGCGACCACCGACGTGATCATCGAATGCGCCTATTTCGATCCCGATCATATCGCGCGCATCGGGCAGAAACTAATGCTGACCAGCGACGCGCGCCAGCGGTTCGAGCGCGGAGTAGATC
>JALYTP010000103.1 GCA_030854225.1 Pseudomonadota bacterium | reverse complement strand
CTCGCTGGTGGGGCGCTGGGTGCCCGGCGGAAGCTGGGCGACGCGGGCGGTCATGCGCGGGCTGCGGGCCTTTTGCGGGCCGGCGAGCGCCACACCCGACAGGCCGGTGACCAGGACGGTCGCCGCCGTGGCCGCGAGCGTGCGGTGCAGGAACGTGCTACGCATCTTCATTTCCCCCCGACCGGAACATCGGTCACAGCATTTCCTCGTACGATATGGACGACCGGGCCGAGGTTGGCCGCGGCACCCGGATAACCGGCCGGCGCGCCGCCCTGCGGCGCTGCGCCACCATTGGGCGACGCGCCCTCGAACGCACCGCCGGCGGTCTTGCCGGGCACCGAGCGGCGCTGAAAGCGCGACACGTCGGCACCGGTGGCAAAGGTCGAATTGCCGGTTTGCGGCTGGCTCGCGAGCTGGATCATCATGGCTTTTTCCGCTTTCGGGTCATTGCCTTCGGGCACCTTGACCGACCCGCTGGCGATCGCCTGCTCAAGTTCCTGGCCATCGTCGGCCAGGCTGCGCAGCGAGAGCGAGAGCGAACCGAGCGTCTGTGCGACGGCGATCTGTTCGGCGATCTTGGGCGTCGCCTCGACCGTAACGTTGGAGAAGGTCTTGACGACCGTCTTGCCGTCTTCGCCCGCCGCATTGTCGGTGCGCTGATCGGTCGCCAGCACGCGAAGATTGCGGATCACCGTTTCGGAAACCTTGAGCGGCGGCCCGTCGCCCCCGCCGGGGACGGTCTGCGTCAGGACCAGATCGATCCGGTCGCCCGGAAAGACGAAGCCCGCGACCGAGGTCTGCGTCGATACCGGCACCGTCACGGCGCGCATGCCGGGCCCGAGCGCTGCGGCGAGGAAGCCGCGATCACCCGGCTTGACCAGCGCGCCCTGCGTCACCGGCTGGCCGGCGGTTATCGCGTTGCGGACGACGGTGCCGACCAGGGTACGCGGATCGCTGTTCTGGCCCTTGATGTAATATGCGTTGTCGACCATTTCCTTGGGCCACGGCTTGTAGCTGAGCGCGGCGGCGTCGAGGATCGTGCCGATCGGCAGCGCCCTTGTCGCGACGAGCACTTCCGGGCCGTCAATGGGCGCGGCCATCGTCGCGGCGCCGGCGGTCGGCGCGGCGCTGCCCCTGATGAGGCTGCGCGCCATGAACGCGGTGAGGCCGGCGACGAAAAGCGCCCCAACCAGAAGAATGACCTTGCGACTATCCATGACGATCCAAGCCTTTCAGGCGCCGACCTTTTGATGCGGCGTTAAGCATTCACGGAAATTGGTTAAGAAGTGGTTCGTGAAGCGCGAATAGAGCGGCGATCGCGATCGCGACCCCGTAAGGGATTTCGATCGCGCCGGTTTTTTTCTTGAGCGTGCGCTCGATCATCATGACGATCGTCAGCGCACCGCCGACCAGCGACATCAGGATCAGCATCCCCGCCAGCGGCTGGAACGGCAGCCACAGCGCGAGCGCGCCGATCATCTTGACGTCCCCGCCGCCCATCCAGCCGAGCGCGAACGCCCCGCAGAAGAACGCGAAGACGATCACCGCCAGCACCAGCTGCGCGGCGATATCGGGCCACAGGAACAGCCCGTTCGACCACCACCACAAGGGGGCGAGCAGCGCGATCGCGGCGTTCTTCCAATTGGCGATCTCACGGGTGCGCGCATCCTGAATTCCCGCCGAAACGAGAAGCAGTGCAAGCGTGCCGAGCAGCACGATAGAGACAATTCCCCCACCCATCAGGAATTGTCCTAGACGTGATGGCTTTCTAAAAAGTAACCAGCCTCATGGAATCTTCCCTTTTCGATCGCCGCGCGATTCCGGCTGGCGCGAATATCTCGATCTGGACAGGCCCCGGCGGCTGGCGCTTCCGGCGCTTCGACTGGCCGGCGGGCACCCCGCGTGGATCGATCCTGTTTCAGGGCGGGCGCGGCGATATCTTCGAAAAGTATCTCGAAAGCTTCGCGCACTGGCGGGCGCAGGGCTGGTCGATCACGTCGCTCGACTGGCGCGGGCAGGGCGGTTCGGGCCGCCTGATCGCCGATCCGCATGTCGGGTATATCGACGATTTCGCGACCTATATCGCCGATTTCCGCGCGTTCTGGGCGCAATGGGCAGTGACCGCGCCGGCGCCGCGTGTGCTGATGGGGCATTCGATGGGCGGGCATCTCGTGCTGCGCGCGTTGCTCGAAGGCGCGGCCGATCCGGTCGCCGCGGTGCTGGTCGCGCCGATGCTCGGGCTGCACAGCCCGGTCGGTGCGCGGGCGGGCGAAGGACTGGCGCGGTTGATGGGAACGGTCGGCAGCGACAAGCGCGCGGCGTGGAAGAACAATGAGCGCCCCGCGACCAACGCGACGCGCCAGGCACTCCTCACCCACGACCATGCGCGGTACGCGGACGAGATTTTCTGGCACGAAGCCCGGCCCGAAATCGTGCTCGGGCCGCCGAGCTGGCGCTGGCTGATCGAGGCGTTCCGATCGACCCGGCTGCAACGCGCCGATCCGAAGCTGGGTGAACTCGATCTGCCGATCCTGATGCTCGTCGCGGATGCCGACAAACTGGTCGATCCCGCCGCCGCGCATTTCGTCGCGGCGCACTTGCCCGATTGTACGGTCGAGGCGTTCGGCGCGGAATCGGCGCACGAAATCCTGCGCGAGGCGGATGCCGTGCGCGATCGGGCATTGGCGGCGATCGACACGCTGCTGGCGCGGTTCTGACCCGCGCGGTGCGGTACGATATCGCCATCGTGGGCGCGGGGATCGCCGGCGCGAGCCTTGCGGCGGCGGTCGCGCCACATGCCAGCGTCGTGGTGCTCGAGATGGAGGACAGCGCCGGCTATCACGCCACCGGGCGATCGGCGGCATTCTGGTCGGAAACCTATGGCGGCCCGGCGATCCAGCCGCTCACCACCGCGTCGGGGGCCGCGTTGCAGGGGGGAGGTTTCCTCCAGCCGCTCGGCTCGCTACAGATTGGGCGGGTGGCCGATGCGGCGCGGATCGACGCTTTCTTCCGCGAATTCGACGGGCAGGTGCCGCTCCGACAGGTCGATCCGCGCGAGCATGTGCCGGGTCTGCGCGACGACTGGACGCTCGCGGTGTTCGAGCCCAGCTGCGCTTATATCGACGTTGCCGCGCTGCACGCCGATTGTCTGGCGCGCGCGGGGCGCAGTGGCGCGGCGCTGCGGCTGAACGCGCCGCTCGACACGGCGGTATATGCGGGGGGCGCCTGGCGGATCGAGGCTGGTGGCGAGACGATCGTAGCGACGATCCTGGTCGACGCGGCGGGCGCCTGGGGCGATGACGTGGCCGCGCGGTCGGGCGTGCCGTCGCTCGGTATCCGGCCATACCGTCGCACGATGGTGCAATTGCGCACCGAGCCCGAGGCGCCGCACGGCATGCCCCACGTCTCGCAGATCGACGGCGAGCTTTATTTCAAACCGGAAGCCGGCGGGCGGCTCTGGCTCAGCCCGCATGACGAGGTGCCCGCCGACCCCGGCGATGCGCAACCCGAGGAAATCGACGTCGCGACCGCGATCTACCGGTTCGAGCAGGTGGTCGACTGGCGCGTCGCGCGGGTCGAGCATCGCTGGGCGGGCCTGCGCACCTTCGCGCGTGATCGTTTGCCGGTCTACGGCTTCGATCCCGTCGCCCCCGGTTTCTTCTGGTGTGCGGGGCAGGGCGGGTTCGGCATCCAGACCGCGCCCGCCGCCGCCGCGCTGGCCGCGTCGGTATTGCTCGGCACCGCGCCGGATGCGTCGGTCGCTGCGATCGATCCGGGCCGATACGCGCCGAACCGTTTTCGCGCACTGGCCTGAACCGAGCGTCGAGGTTAACCTGGATCAATTACTCACCGGGAGGTCCAAGATGGCGCACAAGTTCGAAATCTACAAAGACAAGGCCGGCGAGTTCCGCGTCCGCTTCAAATACAATAGCGAGATCATGTTCTCGACCGAGGGTTATGCGACCAAGGGATCGGCGGAGAACGCGATCGATTCGATCAAGAAGAACGGGCCCGCCGCGCCGATCGAGGACAATTCCTAGGCGGCGTGGACAAATTGGTTGACGCGAAGCGGCGTGGTTGATTCAAGGCTGTCTTTTGGAGGCAGGCTTGAGCCGGGGCGATCTGAGCGAAGCGGAATGGCGTGTTTTGAGGAGCTTGCTGCCGATAGACGCGGTGAACCGAGGGCGCGGTCGTCGGCCTGAAGACAATCGATCGATCATTAACGGGATACTCTGGCGGCTGCGTTGCGGCACGCCGTGGCGCGATGTCCCGCCCAAATACGGCAATTGGAACACGATTTACCGGCGCTTTCGACGCTGGAGCGAGGCCGGGGTGTGGGAGGCTGTATCGGTCACGCTGGCCGAGATCATGGCGGACAGCGGCCATTACAGCATCGACAGCACCACGGTCCGCGCTCATGTTTTGGCAGCGAGCGGAAAAGGGGGGCTCATCGACGCGCTCTTGGCCGCTCGCGGGGCGGGTTCACCAGTGAACTTCACTGTCTGGCCGATGCCCGAGGACGACCACTCGCCTTCCACCTGACGGTCGGCGAAGCGGCGGATTGCAAGGCCTATGACACGCTGATCGCCTTGCCGGAGCGAGCACCAAAAGCGCTCCTCGCCGACAAGGGATATGATGCCGACGCCATCCGCGCCGACCTCGCCAGCCGCAACATCCAGCCCGTCATCCCGGGCCGCTCAAACCGCCGCGTGAAGATCGACCATGACAAGGCGCTCTACAAACAACGCAACCATATCGCCGCCGCCAGATACTGGCTCAAATTTGTCCACGCCGCCTAGATCCGCATCGTCAGCCATTCGTCTTCCGGAGCCCGTGGACTGCGCAAGCGGTTCGCGGGCTTCGTCATGTCCTCATACCCGATCGCCATGCCGCAGAAGAGCATCCGCGCCGGCGGCGTGCCGAGCGCCCGCGTCACCGTGTCGGGATACATCGCCCAGCATTCCTGCGCGCACGTTGCCAGCCCCGCCTCGACCGCGAGCAGCATGAAGCTTTGCAGGTACATGCCGAGATCGCTCCATTGCGGCGGCCCCATGTACCGGCTCACCGTGCAGAACAGCCCCGCCGGCGCACCGAAGAAGCGGAAATTGCCGGCGAACCACGCGCGGCGCGCGGCACGATCCTCGCGCGAGATGGCGAGATGGCCGTACATCGCCTCGCCGATCTCCACGCGGCGTCCTTCGTACGGCATGCCCAGTTCCGGCGGATAGATCGCATAGGCCGGCGCTTCCTTCTCACCCGCCATCAGCTTGGCGCCGACGGCGTCGGTGATCGCCGCGAGCGTATCGCCCGTGACGATATCGATATGCCACGGCTGGAGGTTCCCGCCAGATGGCGCCCGCGCCGCCTTCACCGCGATCGCGCGCAGCAATTCCGGCGCGACCGGCCGGTCGAGGAACCCGCGCACCGATCGTCTTGCCGCCACGGCATCCGTCACGTCCATTGGGCCTCCTCCCGCATCGTATGCCCCCACCCTTGCCGCGCCTGGCGCTTTGGGCAAGAGAGGTTGCAAAGCACAACGCATCAGGAGAGTCGCGATGGCCGAAGCCTATATCGTCGAGGCGGTGCGCACCGCCGGGGGCAAACGCGGCGGGCGTCTCGCCGGGTGGCACCCCGCCGACATGGCGGGCGAAGTGCTGAACGCCGTGGTCGACCGCACCGGGATCGATCCGGCGGCGATCGAGGACGTCATCATGGGCTGCGTCAGCCAGGGCGGCGAGCAGGGGTTCCAGATCGGACGCGGCGCGGTGCTCGCCTCGAAACTGCCCGAAAGCGTCCCCGCCGTGTCGATCGATCGCCAGTGCGGATCGTCGCAACAGGCGATCCAGTTCGCCGCGCAGGCGGTGATGTCGGGCACGCAGGACGTGGTGATCGCGAGCGGCGTCGAGAGCATGACCCGCGTGCCGATGGGATCGACCGGGATG
>JALYTP010000102.1 GCA_030854225.1 Pseudomonadota bacterium | reverse complement strand
GGCGAAGGCCGGGCGGAGCGAGGGCGGGAGGAAATGCATCATGCGAACGTCAACCTGATGAACCGCACCCGGATACGCCGGTGCGGCCGTGGTGACCGAAGCGGCGGCGAATACCACGACGCCGACCGGTCCGCGCGGATAGGTAGCACCGGCTTGGGGCGGCATCAACCGGCACGTTCGTGCAGGGTGGCCGGCAAAATTATGCCGAACGCTGTGTTAACCGCGTCGTTACACCGTGAAGTGACGGGCGCACCGCTAGAGCAGCCCTCGTCATCGAGTTTGTCAGCGGGACCTCGGCCCATGCCTTTTCACTGGACCACACCCAGCCGGGTGCGGCAATGCTCACGCGTGTCTCTGATCCTCGCCTTTCTGGCCTGTTGGTTCGCCGGCACCCCCAGCTGGGCGACGACGATCGACCGTGTCGAGATCAGGAGCGACCGCGTCGTGGTGCATTTCGACCGGGCGATCCCCGGCGCCTCCAGCTTCGTGCTCGACGATCCGCAGCGGCTCGTGGTCGATGTCGATGGTGCGCGGCCGGGCCGGCATGTGGCGGCGAGCGGACCGGTATCCGCCGTGCGACAGAGCGCACGCGACGGGAACGGTGCGCGCCTTGTGTTCGACCTGACCCGCCCGGCGATCGTGAGCGAGGGCAGCTTCGGCCCCGGCGGGCAGGAACTGACGCTGCAATTGCGCGCCGCCGACGACGCCACCTTCGCGCAGGCCGCCGCCGCGCACAGCCTGCGTTTCGTCCCGCCGTTCAATTTCCTCACCGCCACGTCCGCACTCAGGCGCTACGAGGTGTCGCGCCCGGTGCCCGCCGCCAGTCACAAGCTGGCGTTGCCGCGCATCTACGGCGACGACGACAGCCGCCCGCTGGTGGTGATCGATCCGGGGCACGGCGGGTTCGATCCCGGCGCGATCTCGCCCATCGACGGGTTGCGCGAAAAGGACGTGACGCTGCGCATCGCCAAGGCGATCCGTGACGAGCTCGTCGCCTCGGGCCGGGTGCGCGTCGCGCTGACTCGCGAGGATGACCGCTTCCTCGTGCTCCAGGAACGTTACGGCATCGCGCGCAAGCTTCACGCCGACCTGTTCATCTCGATCCACTGCGACAGCGTGGGCGCAGGAGATGCCAGCGGCGCGTCGATCTACACCCTGTCCGAGGTAGCCTCCGACAAGGAGGCCGCGCGGCTGGCGGCGCGCGAGAACAAGGCCGACGTCATCTCGGGGGTCAACCTCGCCTCGACCACCGCCGACGTTTCGTCGATCCTGATCGACCTGACACAGCGCGACACGATGAACGCCTCGGCCAACTTCGCCCGCCTGCT
Source organism: Pseudomonadota bacterium (assembly GCA_030854225.1). GTDB lineage: Bacteria > Pseudomonadota > Alphaproteobacteria > Sphingomonadales > Sphingomonadaceae > Sphingomonas. The sequence goes on along the minus strand of JALYTP010000102.1, from coordinate 4,632 downwards.
CGGCCGCGAGGCGCAGCCGATGGTGCCGATGAAGCCGAACTTCCACCGCATGGCCTCGCTGATGGTGCTCAAAGCGCCCGACATGCCCTCGATCCTGTTCGAGACGGGCTATATCTCCAACCCGCGCGACGCCGCGTTCATCGATTCGGCGGAAGGGCGGCACAAGATCGCGGAAAGCGTGCTGAAGGCGGTCGAAGTGCATTTCGCCCCCAAACTGGCCTCGACCCGCTGATCGCGATTCGGCGCAAACGGCGCTGGCAAGCGCGGCGAAAGTTGCTACAGCCTCGCGCTCGTGATGGCGCAATCTGAGTCAAAAGTGTCGTTCCGCCTGCGCCGAGACGTCGATGGGTTTGGCGGCTTCGTGCGACGCAGCTGGAAACGCTGGTGGGTGAAGGTGCTCGCGGTGCTCGCGGCGCTGTTCGCGATCGGCTGGGCGCTTATCTGGCTGCTGTTCGCGCGCGATCTGCCCTCGGTCGACAAGCTCAGAACCTACGAACCGCCCCTGCCGACCAACGTGCGCGGGGTCGATGGCACGCCGATCCACTCCTATGCGCGCGAACGCCGGGTCGAGCTGAGCTACGCCGAATATCCCCCGCTGATGGTCCGCGCGATCCTGGCGGCGGAGGACCGCACCTTTTTCCAGCATCACGGCGTCGATTATCCCGGCGTCGCCTCGGCGATCTGGGACAATCTGCGCAGCTCGAAACGCGCGCGCGGCGCCTCGACCATCACGCAGCAGGTCGCCAAGAATCTGCTCGTCGGCAGCCAGCACAGTTATAGCCGCAAGCTCAAGGAGGCGATCCTCGCCTACCGGATCGAGGACACGCTGACCAAGCAGCAGATCCTCGAACTCTATCTCAACCAGATCGCGCTGGGCCGCAACGCGTTCGGTGTCGAGGCGGCCAGCTACGCCTATTTCGACAAGGATCTGAAGGATCTCGATCTGGCGCAATTCGCCTATCTCGCGATCCTGCCCAAGGGGCCGTCCAATTACGATCCGTTCCGCCACACCCAGCGCGCGCTCGACCGGCGCGGCTACGTGCTCAACGAAATGCTCAAGAACGGCTTCATCACCCAGGCGCAGCACGATCAGGCGGCGGCCGAGCCGATCGGTGCGGTCCTGCGCCAGACGCCGCATAACGAGGTCGAGGGCGCCGGCTATTTCGTCGAGGAGGTGCGCCGCCAGCTGATCGACAAATTCGGCGAAACATCCGAGGGCGGGCGCAACCCGTACAGCGTCTATGACGGCGGGCTGTGGGTGCGCACCTCGCTCGACCCCAAATTGCAGGACGAGGCGCAGACCGCGCTGCGCGACGGGCTGCTGCGGTACGATCAGAGGCGCGGCTGGTCCGGGCCGATCGGGCATTCGGATATCGCCGGCGACAATTGGCGCCAGGCGATGCTCAACACCAACATCGCGCTCGATTATGCCGATTGGCGCGCCGCCATCGTGATCGGCACAGACGGCGACAGTGCCAGCCTGGGCTTTGCCGACGGATCGACCGGCACGCTGCCGCGCGGCAACGCGCAGATGGCGGTGCGCGGGGGCGGCGGCACCGCGTTCGCCGCGTTCAACCCGGGCGACATCATCGCCGTCGCGCCGTCGGGCGGCAATTTCGCGCTGCGCACCGTGCCCAAGATTTCGGGCGCGTTCGTCGTCGAGGAACCCGCGACCGGCCGGGTGTTCGCGATGCAGGGCGGGTTCGACAGCCGCATCCAGGCGTTCAACCGCGCGACGCAGGCGCTGCGCCAGCCCGGCTCCACGATCAAGCCGATCGTCTATGCCGCCACGCTGGAAAACGGCATGACCCCGGCGACGATCATCATGGATGCGCCCTTCTGTTTCTATCAGGGCGCGCGGCTGGGTCAGAAATGCTTCAAGAATTTCGGCAATGAGGGCGGATCGGGCCCGCACACGATGCGCTGGGGTCTCGAACAATCGCGCAATCTGATGACGGTGCGCGCGGCGACCACGGTGGGCATGCCGCATGTCGTCGATCTGATGAACCGGATGGGGGTGGGCAAATATCCGCCCTTCCCCGCCTTCGCGCTCGGCGCCGGAGAGACGACCGTGTCGCGCATGGTCAACGCCTATTCGATCCTCGCCAACCAGGGCCGCGCGCACAGCCCGACGCTGATCGATTTCGTCCAGAACCGCCACGGCCGGATCATCTGGCCGGCCAACTGGCACCCCTGCGACCATTGCAACGCTCCCGATTGGGACGGCAAGCCGATGCCGCGGCCGATCATCCGCGGCAAGCAGGTGCTGAGCGCGATGAGCGCATATCAGATGATCCATATCGCCGAAGGCGTCATCCTGCGCGGCACCGCCGTCGTCCTGCGCGATCTCAACCGCCCGATGTTCGGCAAGACCGGCACCAATACCGGGCCGAAGGACGTGTGGTTCATCGGCGGCACCCCGCAGATGATCGGCGGGGTCTATATCGGGTACGACACCCCGGTGAACCTCGGCGGCTATGCGCAGGGCGGCACGCTGGCCGCGCCGATCTTCAAGGAATGGGCGATCAAGGCCTATGCCGATCTCCCCAAGGTGCCGTTCCGCGCGCCGGAGGGTATCCGCATGGTGCGGATCGACCGCGCGTCGGGCAAGCCGGTGTTCGGCACCTGGCCGTCGACCGATCCGCTGTCGCCGGTAATCTGGGAGGCGTTCAAGCCCGAAAGCGAACCGCGCCGCGCCGCGCGCCACGAGGAGCAGGCGGTGGTCGCGCCGACCCAGGCCAAGCCCGTGCCGCCGAAGGAAGCACCCAAAGACAGCGATTTCTTGCAAAGGCAGGGCGGAATCTACTAGCTCGCTGATATCCACGCAAATGGCCCGCACCGGGCCGACCACGATTGTCCGGAGTTTTTCCATGCGCGCCGAAGCGCAGGCCCATGTCGATACCATCAACGCCGCGCTCGCGCTGTTGCGCCGCTTCCTCGATTGGGACCGCGCGCTGCGCCGGCTCGACGAGCTGAACGCGCGCGTCGAGGATCAGGCGTTGTGGAACGATCCCAGGGCCGCGCAGGAGGTGATGCGCGAGCGCCGCCGGCTCGACGAGGCGATCGGCGCCACGCGCGCGATCGAAACCGAACTGGCCGACAACACCGAACTGGTCGAGATGGCCGAGGCCGAGAGCGATGCCGAGATGGAGGGTCAGGCGGTCGAGGCGCTGGCCGAACTCGCCGCGCGCGCCGATCGCGACAAGATCAAGGCGCTGCTCGCCGGCGAGGCCGACGCCAACGACACCTATGTCGAGGTCAATGCCGGCGCGGGCGGCACCGAAAGCCAGGATTGGGCGGGGATGCTCAGCCGGATGTATTCGCGCTGGGCCGAGCGCCACGGCATGAAGGTCGAGTTGATCGACCAGCATTCGGGCGAGCAGGCCGGGATCAAGTCGGCAACGCTCCTGCTCAAGGGCGAGAACGCCTATGGCTATGCCAAGACCGAAAGCGGTGTGCACCGGCTCGTCCGCATCAGCCCGTACGACAGCGCGGCGCGGCGCCACACCAGCTTCGCCAGCGTGTGGGTCTATCCGGTGATCGACGACGATATCGACGTGCAGTATAACGAGAGCGACCTGCGCATCGATACCTACCGCGCATCCGGCGCAGGCGGGCAGCACATCAACACCACCGATTCGGCGGTGCGCATCACGCACATCCCGACCGGCATCGTCGTGCAGTGCCAGAACCAGCGCAGCCAGCACAAGAACAAGGCCGAGGCATACAACCAGCTGCGCGCGCGGCTCTACGAACGCGAACTCGCCGAGCGCGAGGCCGCGGCCAATGCCGAGAATGCCAGCAAGACCGATATCGGCTGGGGCCACCAGATCCGCAGCTACGTGCTGCAACCCTATCAGATGGTGAAGGATTTGCGCACGGGGGTCACCTCGTCCAGTCCGTCCGATGTGCTGGACGGTGATCTCGATTCCTTCATGGCCGCCGCCTTGTCGCAGCGCGTGACGGGCGAGACGGTCGAGGTGGAGGACGTGGATTGATCCGCTCGCGGCTCCTTCCCCTCGCCGCGCTGCTGCTCGCGGCATGCGACGGATCGACCCCGCTCATCACGCATGATGCGAAACAGCCCGGCCCCTTCCCCGCCGCCGACCGGCCGGTGGCGCGGATCGTATCTCCGCGCTGGTCGACCGAGGAAGCGCGCGACCGGTTGAACGAGGCGGGCGAGGTGATGGCCAAATCGGGCATCGCGCCCGGCATGACGGTCGCCGATATCGGCGCGGGCGAGGGATATTACACCATCCGGCTCGGCGCGCGCGTCGGCCCGAAAGGGCGCGTGCTGGCCGAGGATATCGTGCCCGAAGTGCGCGACGCGCTGGCCGACCGCGTGACGCGCCAGCATCTCGACAATACCAGCGTGCGGCTGGGCGAGCCGGCCGACCCCAAGCTGCCGGTGAACAGCTTCGACCGCATCTTCATGGTGCATATGTACCATGAGATCGAGCAGCCCTACGAATTCCTGTGGCGGATGCGACCGTCGCTCAAGCCCGGCGGGCTGGTGGTGGTGGTCGATGCCAATCGCCCGACACAAAATCACGGCACTCCGCCCGCGCTCCTCAAATGCGAATTCGCGGCGGTCGGTTATGCTCAGGTATCGGTGCAGGACATGCCCTCGGC
>JALYTP010000101.1 GCA_030854225.1 Pseudomonadota bacterium | reverse complement strand
TGCGAGCCCTACGCCGACCGATCCCCACATGACGAGTCGTGCGTTGCCCAGACTCCAGTCGAGTCCGATGCGATAGACGTCGAGCATCCACTCGAAGACCGGATTGCGACGCTCCTTCACGCCGTTGCGAAGAACGATCGCACAGACGACTGGAATCACCGTGAGCGTTATGATCAGCGCACCGATGAGTGCGAAGATCGTGGTATCCGCCATCGGCTTGAACAAACGTCCCGACGGTCCGGACAGAACATAGATCGGAAGAAACCCCGCCACGATGACGGCGACCGCATAGACGATCGGTCTGTCGACTTCGGCCGCAGCGGTCGCGATCACCTGCTTCACGCTATAGACCGTGCCCTCGTGTCGGGCCAGCTGGCGGTGGATGTTCTCCACCATCACGACAGCTCCATCGACGAGTATTCCGAAATCGATCGCGCCGATCGAGAGTAGGTTCGCCGGAATGTGCTTGAGGTCCAGGCATATGAACGCGAACAGGAGCGCGAGAGGAATCGAGACGGCGACGATCAGGCCGGATCTTATGTCGTAGAGAAAGAAGATCAGGATGACGATGACGAGCAACATGCCGCGCAGCAGGTTTCCCTCCACGGTGTGCGTCGTCACCGCGACGAGGTCGCTGCGATCGTAGAACGGCACGATCCGGACATCCTTGGGCAGGACATGAGCGTTGAGCTCGCGGGTCTTGGCCTCGACGCGCTTGAGCACGTCCTGCGTCTTGTCGCCGGTGCGCAGCAGGATGACGCCCTCGACCGCGTCGTCCTGCTTGCCGATGCCGAATTCGCCCAGCCGCGGCGCGATGCCGATGACGACGCGGCCGACGTCCTTGACCAATACCGGCGTGCCCTTGTGAACCGCCAGCACGACATTGCCGATATCATCGACCGAGGTCATGCGGCCGACACCGCGCACATAATAGAATTGCCCGCCTTGCGAGTAGAATCCGCCGCCGCCATTGCTGTTATTCGCCGCCAGCGCGGTCTCGACCTGCTGCACCGACAGGCCCAAGGCGGCGATACGCACCTGATCGAGCAGCACCTGATATTGCATCGTGCCGCCGCCGAAGCCAGAATCGTCCGCCACGCCGGGCACCGCGCGATATTGGGGCTCGACCGTCCATTGCTCGATCGTCTTCAATTCCATCGGCGAGCGATCGCGGCTTTGCAGCGTGTACCGATAGATCAATCCAGACGGAGAGGTCAGCGGTGACACGGACGGCGTGATACCGCTCGGCAGAGCGATATCGCCGATCCGGTTGAACACCTGCTGTCGCGCCGCCTGCCGGTCCGCGCCGTCGCCGAAATTGATGACGACATCCGACAATCCGTAAAGCGATACCGAGCGGCTCACGGTCGTCTTGGGGATGCCGTTCATGCCGAGTTCGACCGGCACGGTGATCAGCCGTTCCACCTCCTCGGCGGCGTGGCCGGGCCACTGCGTCACGATTTCGACCATCGGCGGCGACAGATCGGGATAGGCGTCCACCGGCAGACGGTCGAGCGAGCGAACACCGGCGCCGATCAGGATCAGCGTCAACAGGATGACGAGAAAACGCTGTTGTAGCGTCGATGCGACGATCCGGTCGATCATCGACGGTGGGCGATGTGGCTCCGGCGCCACCGGTTCCAGATCACTCATTGGCTTTGCATGAACTGCAGATAGATCGCGCCGTCGATCACGATCCGATTACCCGGCTGGACGCCGTCGGTAACATTATATTGATCGCCGGTACGGTCGCCCAGCGCGACATGCTGACGCGCGAAGCTGCCGTCCGGGCGGGCGAGATAGACGAACGGCAGATTCTCGTCGTCGTGGAGGATCGCCGATACGGGCACCAGCAGGCCGGTCTTCTGCTGGCCGGATTCGATCCGCACGCCGACATACATCTGCTTCTTCAACACACCGCTAGGGTTATCGACGACGATCCGCGCGCTCACCGATCGGGTATCGGGATCGACCAGAGCCGATACGTAATCGACCGTGCCGTGGAGATTACCGGCACCAGTCCCGCTTTCGATTTCCGCCGGATCGTGCGCCCGCACCGCAGCGACATCGGAGCCCGAAATCTGTGCCTGCACCCACACACGCGACAGGTTGGCGACGGTGAAACAAGGCGTTGTCCCCGCCTGCAGCAACTGACCCGGGGTCACCAGCTTTTCGACGACGGTCCCCGCGATCGGCGAGCGGATGACGCCCGCGCTGCCGGAAATCTGATGCCCCGCCTGAATGGCGCTGATCGTCCCCTGGCCGACGTTCAGCGCGACCAGCGCCGCGCGTGCCGCGTCGCGATCCGCCTCGGCGCCGACGGTGTCGATCTGTGCCTGCGCCGCCTCGCGCTGGGCGATACCGTCATGGGCCAGCAGATCCTTGTCGGCATTGGCCAGCGTGCGGGCGTTGCGCGCGGTGATGATCGCCTTGCTATACGTGCTCACCGCCGATGAAAAGTCGCCCGAACTGACGATCGCCAGCGGTTGGCCCCTGGCGACCTTTTGCCCGAGCGACACGAGCACGCGGGTGACGGGGCCGTTGAACGGCGCCAGCACGCTGGTCGCATGGTCGTTGTCGAAATCGACCGCGCCGGTGGTCTCGATCGTGTCGCGGTAGCTCGTCGGCGTGACGGTGTAGAGGTGAATGTGCTGGCGCTGCGCCGCCGTCAACGCGACATTGCCGGCTGGCACGGGGGTTGCGGTCGCATCGGGTTGCCCGGATGAACAGCCGCCCAACGCCATCGCCGCGGCAATGGCCATGATCGCCGCCTTGTGGAGGGCCCGGCTACTCGGCTTGGACAACGGCGTCGCGCCGGACGATCTATTTCGCATAGGTGTTCGCCTTCAGCTCGCTGCGGTGCCACCAGCCCCCCCCCAGCGCCTGGAAAAGCGCGGCAGTGTCGGCAAACCGCGCCGCCTGCGCCTGCACCAGCGAAAGTCGCGCCTGGCGATCGGCCTGCTCGGCATTCAGCACCTCGAGATAGCCGGAATATCCGGCCTTGTAGCGCTGCTGGGACAACTCCAGCGTGGTCGTGGCGGCATCGGCGGCGGCGGCGGTCGCCTTCAATCCCGCCGCGTCCTGTTCTAGCGCGGTCAGGCTGTCGGCGACATTCTGGAACGCGGTCAGCACGGTGCTGCGATATTGTTGCGCGGACTGGACATAGGCCGCGCGCGCGCCGCGTTCCTGATGCAGCAGTGTCCCGCCATCGAAGATCGGGGCGAGCAAGGCGGCATCTATATTGAAGAAACCGGTGCCGGGCCCGAAAATCTGCCCGATCGCGAGCGCCGTGCTCCCGACGTTCGCCGTAAGCTGGATATTGGGCAGCCGGTTCGCCGCGGTGATCCCGATTTGCGCACTCGCGGCGTGCAAATTGGCCTCCGCCTGGAGCACATCGGGGCGCTGCTTGACGAGGTCGGACGGCAGGCTGACGGGCAAATCCTGCGGCAGCTGCAAGCTCGCCAACGTGAATTTTTCCGTCGGCACCTGATTGGGGAAGCGCCCCGCCAGCACCGACAACACGTTATGTTCCTGATCGAGCTGCTTGAGCAGCGGCGGCAAGCTGGCAAGGGTCTGCGCCAGTTGCGATTCCTGCGCGGCAACATCGATTCCGCTGACATAGCCTTTGCTTTTTTGATACTGGACAATGCCAAGCATCTTGCGGTCGATATCGATGAGTTGCCGCGTGGCCTCGACCTGCGCTTCCAGCGACGCCTCCTGTATCGCGGCAACCGCCACGTTGCTGCTCAGCGTCACGTCCGCGGCAATCATCTGATAACGCGCGGCCTGCTCCTGCGCGGCGGCGGATTCGACCGTGCGGCGGTTGAGGCCGAATACATCCGGCGCATAAGAAATGCTCAATTGCGGCGTGAACAAATTATACAAAAACGCATTGTTGCTCGGCACCGGTGCCAGCGCGCCCGACGGGTCCTGCTCGCGCGTCGCCGAGGCACCGGCGGCAATGCGCGGCAGGAACGCGCCCTTTTGCGCGAGGACGTTTTCGTGCGCCACGGTCAGCGCGGCCTGCGCTGCCTTAAGGTCGGGATTGTTGGCGAGCGACTGCTCGATCAACGTATTGAGCGGCCTGGAATGGAACAGGGTCCACCAGTCCGCCGGAATGTCACCGCCCGTCACGAAGCGCTGGGTGTCACCGCCAGCCACGTCCGGGGTGGCGACGGTGGTCGTCAGCGGATGGCCAGCATAACCTTTCGCGTCGGGCGCGGGCGGCGCCTTGAAGTTCGGGCCGGCCACGCACCCCGCGAACGGAAGCGCAGCCACCACCACGATCCAGCGTAGCTGGCGTGCGATCGTCATTCGATCCAACCGATGCCCACCGCGTTCGATTTGGCGAGGAATTGCCGTCCGGTCACGAGGCGCATTAACAATATCTCATCTCATAGGTGAAAACGAAGCGCTGATCGCGGATTGCTTTAAACATACAATGCGCGCGTATGTTGTGAAATATGTGTCATGTGGCGTTGGTGCTATTGTCAAGCGCTGGCCATCTACGCCCAAGGCACACGCTGCCGCTTATACAAGCTTCCCGCACGGCGGTAGCGAGAAGGGCATGCAAATGCCAGCGCGCGAGTTGGCGGCGGCATTAGCTTCTGACGAGGTGGAGCAGCGTTCCGATGCGTCGCCCGGTCGCCTCATGGGTTCGCTCGGCGGAACGTGTTACGGGGTAACGATGTCGCTCGTTTTCATCCGACGTGACTTGCCCTTCACGCCGCGCCGAAATCGGCCAGCGCATCGAAGAGGTGCTCGGCAAGCGGGGTGTGGAACTGGCAGCCGGCCTCGTAGTCGTCGGCCCATTTGATCGTCGCCATAATCTGCCCTGCACCCGGCAGGGTCAACCAGATGACCGCGTCCTTCTTCAACGTCGAATAGCTCTGGATGCGCGCGCCGTGCTGCGAAAGGTCGGTGATCCGGCATAACGTGCGGTCGAGCCCGCCGCGCCCCAATTTGGCGTCGAGCGACACCGGCGCGCGCGGACCGCGCCGCCGGTTCATCACCGCGGGTTCGTATTCGGCGGACAAGGCGATCGGGCGCGGGTTCATGGCGACCAACCTAGGATGCGGTGGCTAACGCGTCGTTAACGACGCGCTGCCGTACCGCTTATTTCTTGAGCGTGAGGCCGCCGAAGCGCTTGTTGAAGCGCGCAACCTGACCGCCCGTATCGAGCATGTGACCGCGGCCGCCGGTCCAGGCCGGGTGCGACAGCGGGTCGATGTCGAGCTGCATCGTGTCGCCGTCCTTGCCCCAGGTGGAGCGGGTTTCGAACATGGTGCCATCGGTCATCTGCACCTTGATGGTGTGATAATCGGGATGAATATCGGTCTTCACAATTGTCGTCCTTGCATCGAGCCGCTGGTTTCCGACCAGTAGCGAAGGCGCGGCCCCTAGCAGAGGCGCGCCGGTGTCGCAACGCTGTATCGCCCGGCGCTGCGCGTCTGATGTCGGTCGTCAGGTGGCGGGCGGATCGGCGATCATCGCGGTGAATTCGTATTCCGTGGCGATGTCACTGCCCAGCAATGCTCGACCGGCAAACTTGCACACGCGCGATCGTTTCTGGACGAATACCACCTCTAGCGTGAGCAGCACGCCCGGTTCGACCGGCCTTCTGAACTTCACACCGTCGATCGACATGAAATAGACGAGCTTGCCCGATCCGACGAGGCCGAGGCTCTCCACCGCCAGCACACCGGCGGCCTGCGCCAGCGCCTCGACCTGGAGGACGCCGGGCATGATCGGCCTTCCCGGAAAATGTCCCTGGAAGAATTGCTCGTTGATCGAGACGGCCTTGATCGCCCTGATCGACCGGTCGAGGATCAACTCCTCGACGCGGTCGACCAGCAGCATCGGGTAACGGTGCGGAAGTGCTGCCATGATCCGTGCGATATCGAACGGGCCCAGCGCTTCCGCACTCATCGCGTCGTTCACCGACCGGTCGGCTTCTTGCCCGGTGCCGCCGGGGCGGCAGCCGCCGGCGCCGCGGCGCGACGCTGCGCCGCC
>JALYTP010000100.1 GCA_030854225.1 Pseudomonadota bacterium | reverse complement strand
ACCTTTCAGGCGATCCGCATCCACGTCAACCGCGAGCTGGGCGAACTGGAGGACGGCCTCGTCGCTGCCGAGCGCGCGTTGAAGCCCGGCGGGCGGCTTGCGGTGGTGACGTTCCATTCGCTCGAGGACCGGCTGGTCAAGCGCTTCCTGCGCGCGCGCAGCGGCGCCACCCCGGCAGGGTCACGCCATTTGCCGCAAGAGACCGCGAGCGCGGCGCCGAGTTTCGAAGCGGTCGGCAAGCCGGTCCGCGCGGGAGAGGCCGAACTGGCGCGCAACCCGCGCGCGCGATCGGCGACGTTGAGGACGGCACGGCGCACGGCGGCACCGGCCTGGGCAATGCAGGGGGCGATGTAATGTTGGGATCGGCGTGGAAAGGGCTCGGCTGGTTCACCGCGATCGTCGCGGTGGCGCTCGGTTTTTTGCTCGTGCCGTTGCAGGTCGCGGCCGAACGCAAGAAGCTCGACAAGACCGAGGCGCAGATCGCCACGGCAAAGCGTGACATCCGCGCGCTGGAAACCGAATTCGATACGCGCGCCAACCTCGCCCAGCTCGAGCAGTGGAACGGCGATACGCTGCGCCTGACCGCGCCGGTCGCCGCGCAGTTCGTGTCCGACCCGGCTCAGCTTGCCAGTATCGATCTCGATCGCCCCGCGGGTGGTGTGCAGATGGCCGCTCTCGTCGTGCCGTCACGCCCGAACGGCCTCGCCACGGTGCAGGTCGCAGCACCTGCCGTGCGTATCGTGGCGCCGGCGCTGGCTGCTGCTCCCGCGCTCGAGGCGGCGGTGGCCGAAATACGCGAGCCGGCCGACGCCGCGATGCCCACGATCCATTCGGCGGCGGCGATCCGCCTGAAGCCGAGCAGCGTCGTACTGCTCGACCGCAAGTTGCTGCGCAACGTCAGCCTGGGCGATCTGATGTCGACCCGCGCGGATCACGGCGGGCTGCGGTGAGCACGCTCGTCGCGCGACCCCAGTCGACGCGGCGCGGCGCAGGCCAGCGTCAGGCATTGGTCGCGACCGCGCACATGCGGCTGATGATCCTGATGCTGCTGCTAAGCGCCGGTTTCCTGCTGGTGATCGGGCGAATCGCGCTGCTTGGCATCCTCGCCTCGCCGGCTAGCGCCACCACGGTGACGGCCGGCTTGATGCAGCGCGGCGACATCGTCGATCGCAACGGCGATCCGCTGGCGCGCACCATCGCGGCCTGGACCATCGCCGTCCATCCGCGCGATATCATCGGCGACAAACACCAGATCGGGGCGCAACTCGCACAGCTGATGCCAGAACATGACCAGGATTATTATTACACCCAGCTGACCAAGGATGTTTCGTTCACCTATCTCGACCGTCATGCCTCACCCGCACGGGTCAATGCGGTCCACGCGATCGGCGAGCCGGCGATCGTTTTCGCGCAGGAGGCGGAGCGGCTCTATCCGCAATCGACGCTGGCCGCGCATGTGCTCGGTTATGTCGCGCCGACCGATCAGGATCCGCGCGTCATCGGTCGTGCCGGCATTGAGCGCGCATTCGACGCGCAGCTGAGCGATCCGAGCAGCCGTAACCATCCCCTAACCCTGTCGATCGACAACCGGGTCGAGGCCGCGATGGAGAGCGAACTCGGCCGTGCGATGATCGATTTCAAGGCCAAGGACGCGACCGGCGTGGTGCTCGATGTCGATACCGGCGAAGTCGTCGCGATGGTGTCGCTCCCGGTGTTCAACCCCAACAAGCTGAAAGGCACGTCGAGCGACGCGTTGCGCAACAACGTGACCCAATCGGTCTATGAGCTCGGCTCGACCTTCAAGCCGATCACGATGGCCGCCGCGATCAACGACGGGGTGGTGACCGACATGTCGAAGCGGTTCGACGCGACGGTGCCACTCCAGGTCGGCAAGTTCACGATCCATGACGATCGCGGCGACGAGCAGCGGCGCTGGCTCAACATTCCCGAAACGCTGATCTATTCGTCCAACATCGCGACGGCACGGATCGCCGACGAGATCGGGCAGCAGCGCATGGCGGGCATGTTCGAGGCGATGGGGTTCAAAGAGAGGCCGGTGATCGAGCTGAAGGAAAGGGCGCGGCCGCTATGGCCGCAATATTGGGCGCGCACGACCGTCATGACCACCGCCTATGGTCACGGCATCGCGGTGACCCCGCTGCAACTCGCCAATGCCTATGCAACGCTGGTCAATGGCGGCATCTGGCGGCCCACGACCTTGCTGAAAGTCGCACCGGGCGCCGCGCCGAAGGGGCGCCGCGTGATTTCGGAGGCGACCAGCGTGCGGATACGCCAGCTGCTGCGTCTCGTGGTGCTCAAAGGTACGGGCAAGAAGGCGAATGTGCCGGGATACCGCGTCGGCGGCAAGACCGGCACCGCCGAGGTTGCCGGCGCGGGCGGCTATTCGAAGAAGGCCAACGTCTCGACCTTCGCGGCAGCATTTCCGATGGATCATCCCCGTTATGTCGTCGTCGCGATGCTCGATTCGCCGATCGGCAACGCCGAATCATTCGGTCTGACGACCGCCGCCTGGACGGCCGCGCCGGTGGTGAGCCGGGTGATCGCGCGTACCGGTGCGATGCTGGGCGTCATTCCCGACGATCACCGCGATATCGACGTGTCCGACCTGCTGCCGCTGATCTGGCAGGCGCCGGGCGACAAGAAACTGGCGCATGCCGAATGACGGGTCTGGCCGAATGAGGGGCAGGCGCGGATGAACCTGGGCGCGCTGACCGGCGGTGCCGAAACCGAAGCGGTGACCGGCTTCGCGATCGATCACCGCAAGGTCGCGCCCGGCACGATCTTCGGCGCGTTCGAAGGCGGGCGCGTCAACGGCGAGGATTTCATCGCGGCAGCGGTCGCGGGCGGGGCTATCGCGGTGGTTGCGCGGCCCGAGGCACGGGTGGAGGGTGCCTTGCACATCGCCGACGCCAGTCCGCGCGAGCGTTTCGCGCATCTCGCCGCGCGGTTCTTCGCGCCCTTCCCGGCGACCGCGATCGCGGTGACCGGCACCAACGGCAAGACCTCGACGGTCGAGATGACGCGCCAGCTGTGGCGTATGGCGGGGTTCCATGCGGCCTCGATCGGCACGCTTGGTGTCACCACGGCCGATGACAGCGTGACGACAGGGCTGACGACGCCGGACGTCGTGACCTTCCTGTCAAACGTCGCCGGACTGGCGCGCGAAGGGGTGACCCACTTGGCGTTCGAGGCATCGAGCCATGGCCTGTCGCAATATCGCACCGAAGGGCTTCGTGTAGCAGCGGCCGCGTTCACCAATCTCAGCCGCGATCATCTCGATTATCACGGCGACATGGCGGCGTATTTCACCGCCAAGCTGCGGCTGTTTTCCGAAGTGCTTGCCGATGACGGCACGTCGGTGGTGTGGGCCGACGACCGGGAAGCGGCGCGGGTGATCGACCTTGCGCGTGAGCGTGGCAACAAGCTGATAACCGTGGGCGAGCATGGCGACACGCTGCGACTGGTATCGCGTGATCCGACCTTGCTCGGACAGGGGCTGATGATCGAGGCGGGGAGTGTGCGGCACAAGGTGACGTTGCCGCTGATCGGTGCGTATCAGGCGGCGAACGCGCTAACCGCGGCGGGATTGGTGATCGCGACCGGCGGCGACGTCGCGCAGACACTTGCCAATCTGTCGCGGCTGCAACCGGTGCGGGGACGGCTGGAGCGCGCGGTGATCGCGCGGAGCGGTGCGCCGGTCTATATCGATTACGCGCACACGCCTGACGCACTCGAAGCGGCGATCGCGGCGCTGAAGCCGCACACGCAGGGCAAGCTGATTCTAGTGTTCGGCGCAGGTGGTGACCGCGATCAGGGCAAGCGCGAGGAGATGGGCAAGGTCGCGGCGGCGCGGGCCGATGTGGCCATCGTCACCGACGACAATCCGCGTACCGAGGATGCGGCGGGAATTCGCACGATGGTGCTCAAGGGCGCTTCCGGTGCGACCGAGATCGGCGATCGCCGGGCGGCCATCGCCGCAGCGATCGGGCAGGCTGGCGCGAAGGACATCGTGCTGATCGCGGGTAAGGGCCATGAGCAGGGCCAGATCGTCGGCGATCTGGTGCTGCCGTTCGACGACGTTGGCGTGGCAAGGGAGGTTGCAGCATGACACACACGATGCGGAGCGGCGAGACACAGGCTGGGGGCAGCGGGCAGGATCCGCGCCCGCCACGGCCCAAGCTGGGCTTGCGGTACGGCCAGCCCCGCCCCGCGCCGCAGGGCGGGACAGCGCATTGACCCTGTGGTCGTCGGCCGAGATCGCCGCGGCGACGGGCGGGACGGCGTCGGCGGATTTTTCTGCTGGCGGCGTGACGTTCGATTCGCGCGAGGTTTCGCCCGGCGACCTGTTCATCGCGCTGACGGGAGAATTTTCCGACGGGCACCGCTTTCTCCATCAGGCCTCCGAGCGGGGAGCGTCGGGTGCGGTCGTCGCGCGGGCGACACCTCACCCGCATGTCCGCGTGACGGATACCTTCGCCGCGCTCGAAAATCTCGGGCGCGCGTCGCGGGCGCGTACCGATGCGAAGATCATCGGCGTCACCGGGTCGGTCGGCAAGACCGGCACAAAGGAGGCGTTGTTCGCCGCACTCGATCGCGCCGCGCCCGGAACGGCACACCGCAGCCTCAAGAGTTACAACAACCATACCGGCGTACCACTGAGCCTGGCGCGGATGCCCGCCGATACGCGCTTCGGCGTCTTCGAGATGGGGATGAACCACGCCGGCGAACTGGCGCATCTGACCACGCTGGTGCGACCGCACGTCGCGATCGTCACCGCCATCGCGCCGGCGCACACCGAATTCTTCTCGGACGAAAGCGCGATCGCCGATGCCAAGGGCGAAATCTTCGCCGGGCTGGAGCCGGGCGGCGTCGCGATCATCCCGTGTGACAGCCCCCACCGCGACCGCCTGATCGCCGCCGCCACGCCTCATGCCGCGACGATCACGACCTTCGGGCTCGACCGCGCCGCCGACATTCACCCGATCGAAACGATGCGCGTCGCGACCGGCGGGACCTTCGTCACCGCCTGCGTCCGCCGGCGCGAGTTGAGTTTCACGATCGGCCAGCCGGGGCAGCACTGGGTGTCGAACGCGCTGGCGGTGCTGGCTGCGGTCGACGCGGTCGGCGGCGATCTGGCGCTGGCGGGCCTTGCCCTGGCGGATCTGGGCGGGTTGCCGGGGCGCGGCGCGCGCTCCCTGATCGACGTCGCCGACGGTCAAGCGCTGGTGATCGACGAAAGCTACAACGCCAACCCCAGTTCGATGCGCGCGACGCTTGCCGTGCTGGGCATCGAGGAAGGCCGCCGCAAGGTCGCGGTGCTGGGCGAGATGAAGGAACTCGGTGCCTCGAGCGAGGCGCATCATGCCGGCCTCGCCGAACCCCTTCTCGCCGCCGGCGTCGAACGGGTCATTCTCGTCGGCGAACCGATGGCCGCGCTAGCGAACGCGCTTGAGGGGAAAGTCGATTTCGTCCATGTCGCCGACGCCACGGCGGCGCTGGCGTCGCTACGCACGACGATGGCGGCGGGCGACGCGGTGCTCATCAAGGGTTCGAACGGGGTCGGGCTCGCGGCGGTTGTCGCGGGCCTGAAAGGCGGGAATGCATAATGTTGTACTGGCTTGCCCAGCTGTTCGGCTTCCACGGTGCGTTCAATCTGGTGCGCTATCAAACGTTTCGGGTCGGCGCAGCGGTGGCAACGGCGCTGGCGATCGGGTTGATCATCGGCCCGCGCTTCATCGGATGGCTGCGGGTGCGGCAGGGCAAGGGGCAGCCAATCCGCGCCGACGGCCCGCAATCGCACCTCGCCAAGCGCGGCACCCCGACGATGGGGGGGTTGATGATCCTGACCTCGCTGTGCCTGTCGATCCTGTTGTGGATGGAACTGACCAACCCGTTCGTCTGGGCCTGCCTATTCGTGACGCTCGGCTTCGGGGCGATCGGATTCCTCGATGATTACGACAAGGTGCGCAAGGCAAGCACCGCCGGCATATCG
>JALYTP010000099.1 GCA_030854225.1 Pseudomonadota bacterium | reverse complement strand
ACGTTAAGGCGAAGGCGCCGGGCGGGCGGCTGTCGGGCGGCAATTATACCTTCCCGATCGTGTCGGTCGGCGCGACCGAGAACGTCGTGATGGCGGCGGTGACGGCGAAGGGCGGCAGCCGGATCGAGAACGCCGCGCGCGAGCCCGAGATCGTCGATCTGTGCCATCTGCTGGTCGCGATGGGGGCGAGTATTTCCGGCATCGGCACCGAGACGCTGGAGATCGAGGGGCGTGACCGGCTGCACGGCGCGACCTACCGCGTGATGCCCGACCGGATCGAGGCGGGGAGCTATGCCTGCGCTGCGGCGATCACCGGCGGGTCGCTTGAGCTGGTCGGGGTGGGGCTGCACGATATGCGCGCCACCGTCGATGCATTGGTCGAGGCGGGTGTCAGCGTCACCGAGAAGGGGGCCAATTTGCTGGTCGAGGCCAGCGCGCCGCTCAAGCCGCTGACGCTTTCCACCGCGCCGTTCCCCGGCTTCGCGACCGACATGCAGGCGCAGTTCATGGCGATGCTGTGCAAGGCGGACGGGGCGAGCGTGCTGACCGAGACGATCTTCGAAAACCGCTACATGCACGTCCCCGAACTGGCGCGGATGGGCGCCGACATCCAGGTGACGGGGCGCTCGGCGATCGTGCGCGGGGTCGACCGGCTGGTCGGCGCGCCGGTGATGGCGACCGATCTGCGCGCGTCGATGAGCCTCATCATCGCCGGGCTGGTCGCCGAAGGGGAAACGCAGGTGAGCCGCGTCTACCACCTCGATCGCGGCTATGAGCGGCTGGAAGAGAAGTTGAGCGCGGTCGGCGCGGATATCGAGCGCGTCGGCGACGGCTAGGCGCGCCGCGCGAGCGCTTTCTTCAGCTTGGCATGCGCGGCGGCCTTGATCTGGCACACGCGCGCGGCGCCGACGCCGAGCACCTGGCCGATCTCCTCCAGGTTCAGTTCCTCGACATAATAAAGCTGCACCACCTGCGCCTCGCGTTCGGGCAGCGCGGTGATCGCGGCGATCAGCGCGTCGCGCAGGTCGGCATCGGCCAGTTGATCGAACGCGTCGGGCTCGTCACTCGCGAACCATGGCAGGTCGTCGGCATAGACCGCGTCGAGATGCTCGAAGCGGATCGCTTCGGCGGTCGCATAATCGGTGCGCAATTTATCGATCCCCACGCCGAGCCGCTCGGCCAGTTGAGCCTCGTTCGGCGCATGGCCGAGGTCGGCGGTTAATCCCGCAAGTGCTTCGTGATAGGCCCGCCGCCGCCGCATCGCGCCGCGCGTCAGCGTCGCCTGTCGGCGCAGCGCGTCGATCATCGATCCGCGCACCCGCGTCGCGAGATATTGCTCGAAACTGACGAGCCCGCGCTCCTCGAAACTGTCGGCGGCCTCGACCAGCGCGACGAGCCCGGTCTGGATCAGATCCTCGACCTCGATCGCGCTGCTCATCGCGCCGTGGACGTGCCAGGCGATGCGGCGCACCAGCGGCGCGTGCTTGCGCACGAAGGCGTTGCGATCGCGCGTCTGCGCGCCGGGGCGATAGGTCAGCGGGCGGGCGCCATCGAACGAAGCCGGGGCGAAGGTGGCGTGGGAGGGCTGCGCGGTCATGCCGGGAGGGCTCCGGGCGCCCCGATCACCGCGACCACCTCGACCGCCTTCTCTTCCGGCACCTCGAAGAAGCTCATTACCGGTGTATCGGGCAGGCAGGTCTTGACCAGCTTGCGGATCGCGACGCGGATCGCGGGCTGGACGACCAGCGCGAATGGCTTGGCCTCCGCGACCAAAGGCTGCGCGGCGCGTTGCAGCGCCTCGACGATGCGGCGGCCAAGATCGGGCTCGATCGTGTGGCGGCGCGACGGATCGTTGCGCACCGCCTGCCCGAGCAAGCCTTCCAGCCCGCCCTCCAGCGTCATCACGCGCAGCGGCTCGCGCACGCCGCAGAGCTTCTGGATGATGAGACCACCGAGTTCGGGGCGGATCGTCTCGATGATCTCGTCGGCGTCGAGCGTCTTCTGCCCGGCGACCGCGATAGCCGAGGCGATGCGGCGGAATTCCTTGAGCGGCACGCCCTCCGCCAGCAGGCCCTTGAGCACTTGGGTCAGCGTGGTCAGCGGCAGTGGCGCAGGGCTGAGCGCGCCGACCAGTTGCGGGCTGCGTTCCTTCAGTCCGTCGAGCATCGCCTGCACCTCGTCGGCGCCGAGCAGTTCGCTGGCATGCTGGCCGAGCTGATGGTTCAGATGCGTCGCGACCACCGTCCCGGGATCGACGACGAGATAGCCCGCACCTGTCGCGGCATCGGCATCGCCGGGGGCGATCCACACCGCGTCGAGCCCGAAGGTCGGATCCTTGGCGCGCTTGCCCGTCAAATCGCCGAACGCCTGCCCGGTATCGAGCGCGAGCATCTCGTCGGGCGAGACGTTATCCTCGCCCAGCACGACGCCGCCGACCAGGATGCGATAGGCGAAGGGCGACAGGTTGATATCGTCGCGCACCCGCACCTGCGGCACGACGAAGCCCAGTTCCTTCGACAGCTGGCGCCGCACGCCGGTGATGCGGCCCATCAGCGGCGCACCGCGGCGCTCGTCGACCAGCGGCACCAGGCCGTAGCCGATATCGATATTGACCTGCATCCCGTCGGTCACTTCGTCCCAGCCGATGCGCGATTGATCGACCGGTTCGGCCGCGACGATGTCGATCGGCGCGGGGCGGCGCGCGATCTGGCGCATCTTCCACGCGGCGAACCCGGCGAGCGCGGCGGCGGGCAGGATCACGATGTGCGGCATCCCCGGCATGATGCCGAGCAGCGCGAGGATGATCGCGACCGGGGTCCAGGTGCGCGCCGAGCCGAACTGGCTGCCGATCTGGCCGGCGAGATCCATGCTCGAGGTGACGCGGGTGACGATCGCGGCGGCGGCGATCGACAGCATCAGCGACGGGATCTGCGCGACCAGCGCGTCGCCGATTGCAAGCAGCACGTAATTGTGCGCGGCGGCCGAAATCGTCATGCCGTGGCTGACGGGGCCCAGGATCAGGCCGCCGATGATGTTGGCGAACAGGATCAGCAGCCCGGCGACCGCATCCCCCTTCACGAACTTCGACGAACCGTCCATCGAGCCGTAGAAATCGGCCTCGGTCGCGACCTCGATGCGGCGCGCGCGGGCTTCGTCGGGGGTGATCAGGCCGGCGTTGAGATCGGCGTCGATCGCCATCTGCTTGCCGGGCAGCGCATCGAGCGTGAAGCGCGCCGAGACTTCGGACACACGCCCCGCGCCCTTGGTGACGACAATCAGGTTGATGATGACGAGGATCGCGAAGACGAACAGCCCGACGACGTAATCGCCGCCGATCAGGAAGGTGCCGAACGCCTCGATCACATGCCCGGCAGCACCCTCGCCCTCATGGCCGTGGACGAGCACGACGCGCGTGGAGGCGACGTTGAGGCTGAGGCGGAACAGCGTGGCGAACAGCAGCACGGTCGGGAAGGCGGAGAAATCAAGCGGCTTCTGCGCGTTGAGGCTGACCATCAGCACGGCGAGGCTGATCGTGATGTTCATGATGAAGAACAGATCGAGCATCGCCGCCGGGATCGGCACGACCATCAATACGACCAGCAGCAGGATTGCGACGGGAAGGGCGGCGGAGCGGACCAGCGACACCTTGCCGGCGGGCGAAGACACGAGCGCCATGCGTCAGGCCCCCAGGGTCGCGAGGAGCATATAGGCGAGCTTCGCGGTCGCGGGCGTCGGGCGCATCAGGCTGGCGGCCTGATATTGTCCGCCCGCGTTCATGCCGGTGCCGCTGTTCAGCCGGTCGAGCGTGGTCTGCGCCCACACCGCCGCCTGCGTCGTGCTGACGTCGCCGGTGCCGGGAATCACCTCGTCGCCGGTCGCGCCGAGCGTGGTCGAAGCGAGCGCGACGGCCGGCGCGGCGCTGAACTGCGCCCCGCCAAACGGATTGCCATCCGGCGCGGCGGCGCCGGCGTCGAGCTTGTCGGCGAAGCGGCTGTAGATGTCGGACAGCGTGCGCGGCTGGCCGTTCGAGGCGTAGAACACGTTGCGGTTGGCACGCGCGGCGGCGGGGAACATCGCCGCGCCGGTGCGGTTGGGCGATCCCTGCATCGCGGTGAGGAACGATCGCGCCCCGCCCAGGCCCAGGAAATGCGCCATGTACAGATCGGTGCCGGTCGCCGCGCGGCCTAGACTCGATTCGATCGCGTCCTTGTTGTCGCTGGCATGTTCGGCCGCCATCATCGAGGCGATCGTGGGATCGTTGCGCAGATCGAGGATCGCGCGCTTCGTCGCCGGGTCGCTGACCGTCATCTTGTTGCCGCTGGTGCCGATCGCATCGGCGGCCCAGTCCAGGCCATGTTCGGCGCCGTGCGCCTTCACGACACGCAGCCAGCTCTGGTCGATGAACTGGTATAGCCCCGATGCGCTCGACGTGGCGGCGTGCGCGGTCGCGTTCAGCCCGCTTTCGAGCTTCGCCTGGCCGAGCAGATAGTTGAAATTGATCCCGGTTTTCTGCGCGGCGAGCGCAATCGCCGAACGGACCGTGCCGGCCTGGCCCGATCCGATCTGTCCAGATCCGAGCTGCCCCGTCCCCGTTGTGCCGTTAAGCGCGTAATACGTCATCGATCCCCGGCTGCTTGCCTTGATTCAGGCGATAAGCAGCAAGAGCCGTGCCAATTGTGGTTAACGAGGCGCCAATCGCGGCTTCTGCCGCCTGTCGTGCTCAGGCGTAGGCGGCGATGCCCATCCCGGGGCGATACCCGTTGCCGGCCTCGCCGGTCAGATGTTGCAGGCGGCGGCGAACATTTGCCGCCATCAGGTTGACGTAGATGCGACAGGTCTCGTTGAGGCGACTCGCCTCCTCGGCCAGGCCGCGCAGTTCGGGGCCGGTGGGGCCGGTGCCGAACGCGGCGACCGCGTCGATCCCGGCGAGCTTCTCCTGCGTCGCTGCTTCGAGCGCGGCGACGTTATTGGCCTTCAACGCGGCGATCTCGGCATGGAGCGCCTCGATCACGCGGATCAATGCATCACGCCTGGTCATGGGGTTTCCAATCGTATTTCAGCGCGATCAGGCGGTCGGCGATGGTTGCGGGATAGATCGGGAATGTTCCGTTGGCGATCGCCTTCTTGATCCGCGCGACGCGCTCGAGATCGACCGGGGGCGATGCGGCGAGTTCGCCGGCGATGTTGCTGACCTGCACCGGCGCCTGATCGGTCTCGCGGGCGACCGGCGTCGGGGCGGGCGCCGGCTTGGCGCGCGACACCGCGGCAACCGTCAGGTCGCTTGCTTGCGTCAGCCTTGATGCGATCGGATCCACCACGCCTGCACCCTTGCAGTTGTTGCCGTCGCTTCATCAAACGGCCGGCGGGCGCGAACCTTTACGAGATTATTCGCCCCAGCCGGGCAGCGTCGCCACGCCCTGTTCGACCGCGACCGCCTGGACCGGGGTGCGGCTGCCGTCGCACTTGACGAGGAAGCGGCCACCGGGTGCGGCATCGCCCATCGCGATCCCCTCGCGGCTGATCGAAAAACCGGGTGAACCGGCGCTGATCATCACCGGATCGCCGCGCTTGATCACCGGGGCGGCGTTGACCGCCGCCGCCGGGGCCGCGCCTTCGGGCACCGGTGCGCTCGCGGTGATCCGCACCGGCACGAACAGGCGCCATTCGGGGCCGGTGCATGTCACCACCACGGCATCATGCGCGGTGCCATGCCAGGCGAGCGAGACCATCGCGCACGTCGCGAGCCTGAGCCGGGTATCGACCGGGGTGCGCGCGCCGCCATCCTCGCCGATCGTGTGACCGGTGAACGAGGCGACCGCACGGTCGATCGCGTTGGTATCCTGAAAGCCCGGCACGGCGAGCGCCGGGCTGGCGGCGAGAACGGCGACGGCGGTGAGCGAAAGGCGGATCATGGTCTGCTCCTTCATTTGGTGGAAGGTGGGGCGGGATTGGCGGTGGAAACGGGCGGCGGTGCGCCGTCATAGGAGACGGTGACGACGACCGAGCGGTGGCCCGGGCGGTCGGCGCCGGTGATGTTCATGCGGCCGGCGGGCACGGCATGCGCC
>JALYTP010000098.1 GCA_030854225.1 Pseudomonadota bacterium | reverse complement strand
ACCAGGAACAGTTCCGCAGCGCCGTCGAAGGGGCGTTCGCCGGATCGCCGTTCGCCGATCTCGCCAAGCGCAACATCGCGATGTTCGAGGCGGCGGCGCAGGCGTTCAAGCCCGGCCAGCCCGCGCCCGAAACCGCGCACGACAGCGATACCGAACTCGAGACGCTGCGCGCCGAGCTGGCGCGGCTGAACGAGAAGATCGAAAAACTCAGCAAGTAACGCTGGTGACCGCCAACGGATGGTGGGCCGTGGCGGGAGCACTGGCCGCCCTCGCGATCCTCGCGATGATGGGGGAGCGGCGGCGCAAGCGGCGGCGCAATCTCGACCGGGTGCCGCTGATCGACTGGATCACGGTGCAGGTGCTCGCGCTGGCGGGAGCGACGCTTTGCGCCATCCTAGCGGTGCACGGGGGATCGGCGGGCTAGTAGAACTCGCGCAGCATGAGCAGGCGGTTGGTGCCGTCGCACAGCCCGAGCGAGACGGTGCGCCCCGGTTTGCCGGCGGGCCAGGCGACGGCGTTCCCCGGCCCCACTGCATCGCCATCGACCGTGCAGATCGCGTCGCCGGTGCGCCAGCCGGCGCTCGCGGCGGGGCTGTTCCGCATCACATGCAGCACCCGCAACCGATCCCCCGCCCGCGCGATCAGCAGCCCGCTGGTTGATCGTAGCGGCGGTACATCGGCGCGCTTGCCGGAGGCGAGGACGATATGCCCGGCGGCGGGATCGAGCAGCACGCGGTAACGTTGCAGAAACCCGCTGCCGATCCGCCCCGAAGTGCCCGTCGCGCGCGAAAAGGCCGGATCCTCGATCGTCACTTCGGTCGCGCCGGAGCGCAGATCGCCCAGCCGCACCGACGGCACGATGGTAAGCCCGGCGACGATCGGCCCGCCGATGCCGAAGGATAGCGTCGTGGTGGTGTCGCCGCGCGCGCGGTCGCCCTGCCACGCATCGCGCGACACGGTGACCGAATTGCCGTCGCCGGTGTCGACGATCATGCGCGGAAAGCGCCGATGCCCGATCGCCACGTCGGCGAGATAGACCGGGATCAGCCCGCCGATCCGCAGCGGCGCGCTGGCGCCCGGAAACGGCATGCGGCCCGAGGGGAGCAGGCGGAAGCGCGCCTGGTCGTAATCGATGTCGAGTGCGAAACGCGCGAGCAGATCGCGCCCGACTAGCAGGTCGACCGGTTCCCCGCCCGTCGCGTTCGCGGGCAGCAGCACCACGGCGAGCCGGGTCGCGCGCACGGCCAACCCGCCGAACCCGAACGGCGGCGATCGCACCCAGCCCGCGCTGACCGATCCGCCGATCGCCGCGGCGCGGCCTCCCGGCAAAACATCGAGATGGGCGCGCCCCGCGAAGGAACGGGAAACGGCGGTGGTGCTGACGCCTGTATCCAGCACCGCGATAACGGGCGATCCGCCGATCTCGGCGGTAAAACGGATCTGGTTCGCCGAGGTCAGGGTGAAGGGCACCCAATGCGCCTCGGCATCGTCGGCCAGCGTCGCGGTCATCGCCGGCGGCGGTGGTGGCGCTAGGGGTGGAGGCGCGGCGGCGGCCACCAGGACGGGCAGGAGAAGGGCGGCGAGCCAGCGCATGCCACCGGCCTAGGTCACCGACTCATAAAGCGCATCCAGATACGCGCTGAGGCGAGTTTGACGAGGGCGAGGTAATTGGCGTCGTGCTTTTCATATCGGGTGGCGACAGCTCTGAAGTGTTTGAGCTTGTTGAAGAAGCGCTCGACGCGATTGCGGTACCGGTAGAGGAAGGCGCTGAACGCGGGGATGTTGACCCGGTTCGGCATGGGTTTGATGTTGGCCCACGCACCGCGTGCAGCGAGGGCCTCGCGCAGGGCATCGCTGTCATAAGCCCGATCCGCGAGCAGCACCTGGTCGGTGCCGATATCGTCGAGCATGTCGGCCGCGCTCCGGCCATCATGGGCCTGCCCCTCGGTCAGCTTGAGCAGGATCGGCAGCCCGTTGGCGTCGACCAGCGCGTGTATCTTCGTGGTCAGCCCGCCGCGCGAGCGCCCCATGCATCGGGTTCCAGCGTCGTGCCCAGTGGCGGTGTCTTGCGAACCCCCTTTTTACCGTTTGCGCCGTGCTGGTGGACCCGGATCGACGAACTGTCGATCATCTGCAGATCGCCTTCGTAGGCGCGCGATACGGCGTCGAAAATCCAATCCCACACGCCCAACTTCCGCCATCGGACAAACCGGTTGTAGCAGGTCGTTGACGGCCCATAACGCTCGGGGATGTCGGCCCAGGGTGACCCTGTCCGTAGCCGCCAATAGATGCCGTTCAACACCCGCCGGTCATCCGCTCGCGCCACACCGCGCGGCTTATTCGGCAGCAAGGGCGTGATCACCGACCACTCGAAATCCGAAAGCTCGTACCGGCGTGCGCTCATCAGCAACTCCCTTCACGGAGCTTGAATCACGACAACCTAAGAAAGGGAATCCCGTTTATGAGTTTGTGACCTAGCGCAGGCCGCCCGTGCTGGAAATGCCAGTAGATGGTTTAGAGACAGGCCTCGAGATACGCCTGGTCGAAGCCGTATTGCCGCGCCTTTTCCAGCGTATAGGGGCGCAGGCCCATCGAACGATACTCGCCGATGATCTTGCCGTCGGCGCTCTCGTCGACATATTCGAACTTGAACAGCTCCTGCGTCACGATCACCGGGCCTTCCATCCCGATCACCTCGGTGATGTTGGTCACGCGGCGCGAGCCGTCGCGCAGGCGCTTCACCTGGATGATCAGCTCGACCGAATCGGCGATCTGGCGCGAAATGGCTTCCTTGGGCACCTTGATGTCCGACATCATCACCATGTTCTCCATCCGCGCGAGGCATTCGCGCGGGGAGTTGGAGTGGAGCGTCGCCATCGAGCCGTCATGGCCGGTATTCATCGCGGCAAGCAGATCGAAACACTCGGACCCGCGAATTTCGCCCAGGATGATGCGATCCGGCCGCATACGTAGCGCGTTCTTGACGAGATCGCGGATGGTGATCTCGCCCTGGCCTTCGAGATTCGGCGGGCGCGTTTCGAGCGGCAGCCAATGCGGTTGTTGCAAGCGAAGCTCGGCCGCGTCCTCGATCGTCAGCACGCGCTCGCCCGGGTCGATCATCTTCGACAAGGCGTTGAGCATCGTCGTCTTGCCCGAGCCCGTGCCGCCCGAGATGACGACGTTGAACCGGCAGGCGCCGGCGATCTTGAGCGCGGTGGCCATCTTCGGGCTCATCGAACCGAAGCCGGCCATCATGTCGAGCGTGATCGGCTTGGCGGAGAATTTACGAATCGAGATCGCCGTGCCCTTGAGGCTCAGCGGCGGCACGATCACGTTGACGCGGCTGCCGTCCTTGAGGCGCGCGTCGGCCAGCGGGCTGGTCTGGTCGACACGGCGGCCGACCGAGTTGCAGATGCGCTGCGCGATCTGGAACAGATGCTCCTCGTCGCGGAACTGGATCTGCGCGAGTTGCAGCTTGCCCTTCTTTTCGATGAAGGTCTGGTCCGGCCCGTTGACCATGATGTCCGAAATATCGGGATCGGCGAGCAATTCCTCGAGCGGCCCGAGCCCGAGCAGCTCATCGACCAGCACTTTTTCCAGCGCGAACTGCTCGCGGCGGTTGAGCGTCAGCTTCAGCTCGGCGAGGACCTCGCCGATGATCGGGCGGAATTCTTCGGCCAGCTCGTCCTTGTTGAGCGTGGCGGCGGCCTCGGGATCGACGCGCTCGAGGAGGCGCGGCAGCACCTGTTCCTTGATCTTGTGGATCGAGCTTTCGAAACCCTCCACACGGCTGCTGCCGGATTCGCCCGAAGCGGACTGGCGCTCGTTGAGGCGCGCCATCGCATCCATCGCACCCCCCGGCATCGTGCCGGTCGGATCACCGTCTACCGAGAGCGCTGCCTCGGCAAGCGGCGGGAATTGCTCGCCGCCCTCGACCTCGCCGGCCCGCACTGGGCCACCCTGCATCGGGCGCGCGACGCCGAATGCGGGGCGCGCGCCGGGGCCCGCTTGCCCCGCCCCATTACGTCGCCCGAATGCGCTCATGCCGTCCGATCCCTCGTATTCACCGCTCGTCGTAGGGGGAAAGGTTTGACAATCTTTTAACCCCGATCACGTCGCTCGGGGGAGCCACCGGACCAGCGTCACCAGACGACCCTTATCGGGCGAAGGCGGAAATGGACTTCTCGCGAAGGCCTGCACGCGCGTGACGGCGGGCGACGAAGCGACGACTGGCCGCGATCGATGCCGTCGTCAGGATGGCGCCGGCGATCATATCGACGAGATAATGGCCGCCGAACAGCGGCGTTGCCGCCAGCATCATGAGGTTGAGCGCCAGGAACGGCGTCCGCAGCCATCGTATGTCCCACATCGCCCACGTGAAAAGCAGCGCGGCACAGGTATGGAAGCTGGAAAGGTGATGAGCCCGACCAGGTCTTGCGCCGCGACCTGGCGGAGTGAACCATCACGCAGACGGGCGAGCGTATCGTCCAGCTTTATCAGCGTCGATACGTGATGGTCGAGCGCGGAGGGGTAAAGGTTCGTGAGAGGCACGGTCGCCGGGCCGAAAAAGTGGTGAGCCGAGGCGGCGGGGAAAAACACGAAGATAAAGCAGGTCAAGCTGAGCGCGCCGAACGTGGCGAGCAGAAATACCTGCAGCCGCTCGATACGCGCATAGCCGACGAGTAACAGCGCGACCGCAACGAATTGCAGATTGAAAGAATCGTAAGCATGGCCCAGCGCAGTGCAGAGCCATGGTATTCCGTCGATCCACTTTGCATAGGCCAGCCAGTTGAAGCCGAGCACGACGCCCGCGGCATGAAGTTGATATTCGACAGCTGGAAATCCGGTAGTTCCGGCAGCGTAGGTGATGAGCTCGCCCAGTGCGAGCAGGCTGGTCAGAATCGCGACCGCTTCTGCCGCGATTGTTATTCGCAGCGCATCGGCGCGGTGGCGATACAAGAATGCGATTACCGCGCTCACTGCCACGGGCAGCGCGAGCAGGACGACGCTGAACAGGTCGATCGACAAGCCGGTGAGCGCAAATCCGGTTACCAGCACCAGGACTTGCAGGGCGATCGCCGCCCATAGCGCCCCGCGTGCGGATCGCCATTGCCGCGTTTCATCTCCCGGCGAGGGGGCGGGGTTTTCAGAACACGGTGCCGCGCCGGTTTTTGGCCGCGCGCGGTTCTTCGTCGCCACGCCTACGGCCCTTTAAGCAATCGCCTCGGCCAGCACCGTCAGCCCCGTCTTCGACACTTCGGCAAATCCGCCCTGGATTTGCAGCGTCTCGGGCGCGCCCTTGTCGGTCTTGTAGACATGCAGTGCGCCGTCGCGGATCGTCGACATCAGCGGGGCGTGATGCTCCAGCACGCCGAAATCGCCCTCGCTGCCGGGGACGACGACCATGTAGACCTCCTCCGAGCGGACGAAGCGTTCGGGCGTGACGAGTTCGAAGTGCAGCATCGGGGTGTCCCTTAGGCCTCCTGGGCCAGCTTCTCGGCCTTGGCGACAGCTTCGGCGATGCCCCCGACCATGTAGAACGCCGCCTCGGGCAGGTGATCATATTCACCCTCGACCACCGCCTTGAACGATTTCACCGTGTCCTCGATCGCGACGAACTTGCCGGGGATGCCGGTGAAGACCTCGGCGACGTGGAACGGCTGCGACAGGAACTTCTGGATTTTCCGCGCGCGGCTGACGGTCAGGCGATCGTCCTCGCTCAACTCGTCCATGCCGAGGATGGCGATGATGTCCTGCAACGACTTGTACTTCTGCAAGGTGGATTGCACGGCGCGGGCCGTGTCGTAATGCTCCTGCCCGACGACGCGCGGCTCGAGCACGCGGCTGGTGGAATCGAGCGGATCGACCGCCGGATAGATGCCCAGCTCCGAGATCGCGCGGTTGAGCACGGTGGTCGCGTCCAGATGGGCGAACGAGGTCGCCGGGGCCGGATCGGTGAGATCGTCGGCGGGAACGTAGATCGCCTGCACCGAGGTGATCGAACCCTTGTTGGTCGAGGTGATGCGCTCCTGCAACGCGCCCATGTCGGTGGAGAGGGTAGGCTGATAGCCCA
>JALYTP010000097.1 GCA_030854225.1 Pseudomonadota bacterium | reverse complement strand
CCCCGTACGCTCGTGCGCCCAGCGCATGGTCATCGTCATTTCATCGAGATCGACCCGGTCGCTCGCGAACAGCGGGGCGGCGCCCTGGGCCTGGGCATTGGTCAACCGCATCGCCTTCGTCGTCTCGAACCCGCGCATCTGTTCAGCAAGACTCGCGCCGTCGCGCCCGCCGAGATCGAACAGCAACCGCTCGAAATTGCTCGATACCTGGATGTCCATCGACGGCGTCGGCGTGGCGACCACCGTGCCTTGCGAATAATCGCCCGCCGACAGCGCGCGGTGGAGGATATCGTTGACGTTGGTCGCGACGATCAGTCTGGCGACCGGCAACCCCATCTTGGCGGCGACATAGCCGGCGAATACGTCCCCGAAATTGCCTGTCGGCACCGAAAAGGCGACGGGCCGCTCCGGCGCACCGAGCCGGACGGCGGCGTAGAAATAATATACCACCTGCGCCATCAGCCGCGCCCAGTTGATCGAATTGACCGCGCTCAAGGTCAGCGATCCGGAAAAGGCGCGATCGTTGAACATCGCCTTCACCAACGCCTGCGCGTCGTCGAAACTGCCCTCGACCGCGATATTGTGGATGTTGGGCGCGAGCACCGTCGTCATCTGGCGCCGCTGCACGTCGGACACGCGGCCGTGCGGGTGCAGCATGAACACCTCCACCCCCGCGCGACCCGCCAGCGCGTCGATCGCCGCCGATCCGGTATCGCCCGAGGTCGCGCCGATCACCGTCAACTGCCTGTCGGTGCCGGCGAGGAACCGCTCGAACAACAGCCCGAGCAATTGCAGCGCGACATCCTTGAAAGCGAGCGTCGGCCCATGGAACAGCTCGAGCAGCCATTGCCGCTCGTCGAGCTGTACCAGCGGCGTCACGGCGCCGTGCGCGAAACGGCCATAGGCCTGTGCGCACAACCCTCGCAGTTCCTCGGCACTGAGCGCTCCCTCGACGAAGGGCAGCATCACCGCAACGGCGGTATCGACATAGGAAAGGCCGCGCAGCCCCGCGATCGCCTCGGCGCCGAGCGTCGGCCACGTCTCGGGCAAATAGAGTCCGCCGTCGCTCGCCAAACCCGCGAGCGTGACGCCTTCGAAATCGAGCGCCGGGGCGCTTCCGCGGGTGCTGACATAGCGCATCGCCAGCGCGGTTAGCGGGCTGCGGGCGGACTCACAAGCTGGCTGCGCATCCGCCGCCGCAGCGCGAGTCCGTAGATCACCCCCGCAACGAGCGCGAACAGGAACCATTGCACGGCATAGGCAAGGTGGTTGTTGGGCACCGCCGAGAAATCGGGGGGCGGGTTGGCCTCGAGCCCGGCGAGCGGCGGATCGGCGACCACCATCAGGGGGTCGGGCCGGTGCGAGAACAGCGCCGCGATCAGCGGGCGGCCGCTGGGCGCGAGGGTGATGTAACCGCTGACCGCGCCCCCGCGCCAGTTCGGCGTGGCGTCGGGCGCGCGGGATATCCCGGCCTGTACATCCCATGCGGACTCGTGCGCGCCCACGTGACATTTCACGATCTGGCGCCAGCCGGTTTCGCCGGCCGCGTCGCGCCCCCCTTCCGCCTTCCAGCCGCTCGGCTGCGCGCAGATTGCGGTCGCGCGGCGGAACAGCAGAGCGTCGCCGGCCTGCGCGGCGGGAAAGGCGATCGGCGGAAGATGCTCGTTGGCGGCGAGTCGCTCGAGCAGCGCCTCCTTCTGGTGCAGCCGCTGGATCTGCCAGAAGCCCAGCCCGATCATCGCCGCGATGGCGAGCCCCACGAGGATCGTCGCGACAATGGGAATACGCCGCGTCATGCGTCCGGCCCCGATGTCCGCCCCTCACCAGCCGCATTGCGATATTCGAGCGCGATGAGCAGCCCCTTGGCGAGCCGCAGCGAGGCAACGACGAGCGCGGCCGTGACGGGAATCCAGATCAGCATCTGGACCCATAATGGCGGGTCGAATTTCAGCTGCACCGCCACCGCCAGCCCCACGACGATCGCGCCGAGGATCAGCGTCAGGAATGCGGCCAGCCCGTCACCGACGTTGAACCGGCCGTAATCCAGCCCGCAGGCGCGGCATCTGTCGGCAAAGGCGATCGCACCGTCGAACAGCCCCGGCGCGCCGCAACGCGGGCATATCGCTTTCAGCGCGACCTGGAGAGGCGCGATGGTGGCGGTCGCCGGCTCGGTCGCGCCGTCGGCCCGCGTCTCGCTCACCCGCCGTGGACCTGCGCGCCCCAACCGCCCCAGACGTAGATCGAGATGAACAGGAACAGCCACACCACGTCGACGAAATGCCAATACCACGCAGCCGCCTCGAACCCGAAATGCTGGCGCGGGGTGAAATCGCCGCGATAGGCGCGGATCAGGCAGACGGTCAAAAAGATCGTGCCGATGATGACGTGGAAGCCGTGAAAGCCCGTCGCCATGAAGAACGACGCGCCATAATTCAGGCCCTTGAACGGGAACGGCGCCTCCGAATATTCATAGCCTTGGATGCAGCTGAAGGTCAGGCCGAGGATGATCGTCAGCCACAGGCCCTTCAGCACACCGTCGCGGTCCCCCACGCCGATCAGGCCCCACAGCCCCTTCTTCTCGCCGCCGCGCTGACCGTGGATCAGCGCATGGTGCGCCCAGGTGACGGTGGTGCCGCTGGTCAGCAGGATCAGCGTGTTGAGCAGCGGGAATTTGAACGCGTCGAGCACCTCGACGCCCTTGGGCGGCCACTGCGCGATCTGCTGCGCCGCATCGGTGATGAGATTGGTTTGCCCGCCGACGAACTCGATATTCGCGGGGAACAGCGAGAAATCGAAGAACGCCCAGAACCACCCGAGAAAGAACATCACCTCGGACGCGATGAACAGGATCATCCCGTAACGCAGGTGGAGCGAGACGACGGGGGTGTGATCCCCGGCATGCGCCTCGCGGATCACGTCCGCCCACCAGCAGAACATCGTGAACAGCACGCCGAGCACGCCGGCGAAGAACAGGATGCCGCCGCCATTGGGATGGCCGAGATGCCCGCCGTGCATCCACATGATGCCGCCGGCCGCCATCGCCAGCGCGGAAAACGCGCCGATCAGCGGCCAGGCGCTGGGGGAAAGGATATGGTAATCGTGGTTCTTGGCGCCGGCCATCGTCGGTTCCCTGTTTGCTCTGTCGCGATTGCTCTAGCTCGCCGCTTTCGCGGAATCCACCGGGTAAAACGTATAGCTCAACGTGATCGTCTGCACATCGGCCGCATCGGGATCCTTCAGGATCGCGGGATCGACGTAGAAAATCACTGGCATGCGCGCCGTCTCGCCCGGTTGCAGCGTCTGTTGGGTGAAGCAAAAGCACTGGATTTTCTTGAAATACTTGCCCGCCTCTGCCGGCTGCACGTTGAAGGTCGCGGTGCCGGTGACGGGGTGATCGGCCTTGTTGGTGGCGAGGAAGAAGGCCATGTCGCGCGCGCCGACATCGACCGTATCGGCGCGATTCTCCGGCACGAACGTCCACGGCAGCTTCGCATTCACGTTGGTATCGAAATCGATCACCAAGCGATGATCGACCCCGCCCGGTGCCACGAGGCCGCGCCCGGTGGTGCCGTTGAGCCCGGTCGCCTGGCAGAAAATGCGGTACAGCGGCACGCTCGCCCAGGCGAGGCCGCTCATGAAGCCGACCCCGAGCATGGCGAACAACGCGGTGCGCAGCGTGTGGTTCACACCTTGAACGCGATCTTGACGATCGCGACCGCGAAGATCAGCACGACCAGGCTGCCCAGCAACCACGCCGTCACCTGCGCGCCGCCGCGCTGGCGATGGCGGACGAGTTGTTCGTCCTCGCGTCTCATGCGAAGCCCCAGCGATCGAGCACCAGCGCGCCGAACACCACGAACAGATACGCGATCGAGAACGCGAACAGTCTTTTTTCCGGACGCATGCCATCGCCAGGCGCGGTGGTACGCAACGCGACCCGCGTCGCCAGCCCCGTGAACACTGCCGTCATCGCCACCGCCACCGTGCCGTAGATCGCCCCGGTCAGCCCGAGCGGCCACGGCGCGATCGCCGCCACCGCCATCGGCAGCGTGTAAAGCCCGATCTGCTGGCGCGTCACGCGCTCGCCCGCGACGACGGGGAGCATCGGGATGCCGGCATTGGCGTAATCGGTCTTCACGAACAGCGCGAGTGCCCAGAAATGCGGCGGCGTCCACAGGAAGATCAACGCGAACAGCAACACTGGCAGCAGCGAGATATCGCCCGTCGCCGCCGCCCAGCCGATCAGCGGCGGAAACGCCCCCGCCGCGCCGCCGATAACGATGTTCTGCGGCGTGCGCGGCTTGAGCCAGACGGTGTAGACGAGGACGTAGAACAGGATCGATACCGCCAGGATCGCCGCCGACAGCAGGTTCACCGCCAGCCCCATCAGGATCACCGAGAAAGCGGCGAGCCCGACCCCGAAATGCAGCGCCGATTGCCGCGCCATCCGCCCGGCGGGCAGCGGGCGATTGCGGGTGCGCTTCATCTTCGCGTCGAGATCGGCCTCGTACCATTGGTTGAGCGCACCCGACGCGCCCGCGCCGATCGCGATGCACAGGATCGCGGTGAAGCCGATCACCGGGTTGATGTGTACCGGCGCCGCCAGCATCCCGCACAGCGCCGTGAAGACGACGAGCGACATCACGCGCGGTTTGGTCAACGCAACGAAATCGCGCCAATCGGCGGGCAAGGCAAGGGTCTGCGTGGTCATGAAACTGATCGCCCTATAGGCGTCGGTAAGGTACGTGGAAAGTGCCGCCCCGGCACGAAAACGCTCCGATTTTCACCGTGGCGCTCCGTGCCGGTGCACATGCCGATCAGTGGCCGCGCGAATCACCGCCATCGATCACCGGCAGCGTCTCGAACTGGTGATATGGCGGCGGGCTCGACAGGGTCCATTCCAGCGTCGTCGCGCCGTCGCCC
This sequence comes from Pseudomonadota bacterium, assembly GCA_030854225.1. Taxonomy (GTDB): domain Bacteria; phylum Pseudomonadota; class Alphaproteobacteria; order Sphingomonadales; family Sphingomonadaceae; genus Sphingomonas. The sequence continues at coordinate 1,161 of JALYTP010000097.1, read as the reverse complement.
CACGGATTGCCCGGCGCCTTCTTGCCCGCCAGCAGCGACCAGATCAGGTTGATGAAGAACGCGCCCATACCGATCGCCATGATCGTATAGCCATAGGCCGAGGCGATGTGGTTCCAATAGGCGAGCGCATCCTGATAATCGGGATAACGTCGCGGCATCGCCTGCAGCCCGAGGAAATGCATCGGGAAGAACAGCACGTTCACGCCGACGAAGAACACCCAGAAATGCACCTTGCCGAGGAATTCGTTGTACATCTTCCCCGACATTTTCGGGAACCAGTAATAGAAACCGGCGAACAGCGAGAACACCGCGCCCAGGCTGAGCACGTAATGGAAATGCGCCACCACGTAATAGGTATCCTGCAGATTGTCGTCGACGCCGCCATTGGCCAGCACCACGCCGGTCACACCGCCGACGGTGAACATGAAGATGAAGCCCAGCGCCCACAACATCGGAGTCGGAAAACGCAGCGATCCGCCCCACATCGTCGCGATCCAGCTGAAGATCTTGATACCGGTGGGCACCGCGATCACCATCGTGGCGGCGGTGAAATACATCTTGGTATTCACGCTGAGCCCGGTGGTGAACATGTGGTGCGCCCACACCACGAACCCGACGACACCGATCGCGACCATGGCATAGGCCATGCCGAGATAGCCGAACACCGGCTTGCGGCTGAAGGTAGAGATCACCTGGCTGACCATGCCGAACCCCGGCAGGATCATGATGTAGACTTCCGGATGGCCGAAGAACCAGAACAGATGCTGGAACAGGATCGGATCGCCGCCGCCCTCCGCCTGGAAGAAGGCGGTGCCGAAATTGCGATCGGTCAGCAGCATGGTGATCGCCGCCGCCAGCACCGGCAGCGCCAGCAGCAGCAGGAACGCGGTGACCAGCACCGACCACACGAACAGCGGCATCTTGTGCAGCGTCATGCCCGGCGCGCGCATGTTGAAGATCGTGGTGATGAAGTTGATCGCCCCCAGGATCGAGCTGGCACCGGCGAGATGGAGCGACAGGATCACCATGTCGACCGAGGGCCCCGCCTCCTGCGTCGAGAGCGGCGCGTACAGCGTCCAGCCGGTGCCGGCGCCACCGAAGAACGGCGAGGCGAGCAGGAGCGTGAACGACGGCACCAGCAGCCAGAACGAGATATTGTTC
>JALYTP010000096.1 GCA_030854225.1 Pseudomonadota bacterium | reverse complement strand
GTGTTCGTGCGCAACAATCTGCAAGCCGGGGGCAAGGCGATGCGGATCGCCTTGATCGGCGACAAGGGCGGTCAGGCGCCGCCGGGGTACGAAGCGGTGCCGGTCAAGGGCAATGGCGGGGTCGCCCTGCTGCGCATCCTGGTCGACGATCGGACGCACTTTGCCGCGATCGATGCGGCGCGCAAAGCCAGCAATTGTCGCGCGGTCACGCCGTCCTAGGCGCGTCGGGCGAGATATAAACCGGCTTATGATCGAGATCGCCGCGCACCTCGTCGCTGCGTAGCGTATGGCGGCGGCGTTCCTCGCTGAGTTCCTGCTCCACCGCCGTCACGCGCGTCTCGGCCGCGCGGCGCTTCGCGACTTCATCGTCATAGCGCAGGCGCCATTTCTTGCCGCCCGGGTGGAGCGCGAGACCGAACATCAACCCGCCGAACACGGCGAGCGCGACGACGATCCAGAAATTCTCGGCGGTCATGGTCATGCCACTCTCCCACTAGGTTCGGGAGGGTAACGACCTATGCCCGCGCGATGTTCCTAAACGCCGCTCTTGAAGGCGTCGGAGATCGAACAGGCCGCCGGCCCGAGGATGATGACGAACAGCGTCGGCAGGATGAACAGGATCAGCGGGATGGTCATGATCGCGGGCAGGCGCGCGGCTTTTTCTTCCGCGCGCATCATGCGCTCGTTGCGGAATTCGCCCGAGAGTACGCGCAGGGCCGATGCGAGCGGGGTGCCGTATTTCTCGGTCTGGATCATCGTCGTGACGACGCCCTTCACCGCATCCAGCTTCACCCGCATGGCGAGGTTCTCGAACGCCGAGCGCCGATCGGACAGGAAGCCCAGCTCGATCGCGGTGAGGGTGAATTCGTCGCCCAGTTCGGGATAGGCCTTGCCCAGTTCCTTCGCGACGCGTTGGAACGCGGCATCGACCGTCAACCCGGCCTCGGCGCAGATCACGAGCAGATCGAGCGCGTCGGGCAACCCCTTCTGGATCGCCTTCGAGCGCTTGGAGATCTTGTTGTTGAGGAAAAGGTCGGGCGCCTTGTAGCTGATGATGAAGGTGACCGCGACCAGGCCGTAACGCTTGATCGGCGTCCAGTCGGCGAAACTGCTGGTCCCGTAAACGATATAGACCATCAGCCCGCCGAACACGATCGGCAGCACGAGGCGGCCGAAGATGACCGCGACGGCCCATTCCTTCGAGCGGATGCCGGCCTGGAGCAGCTTGATCTGCGCGGTCTTGACCTGGCTGTCCTGCAACACCTTGAGGTTGGACAGCACCGAACGGATGCGATCGGTGGTCTGGTTTTGCTTGACCAGCTTGGCGCGGCGCTTGGTCGACGCGGTGATGCCCGCCTTCAACTGTTCGCGGCGTTCGTTCAGCGCCTTGACGCGCTTGGTCATCGGATCGCGTACCGTCGTCACGGCGTAGATCGCCAGCATGACGGCGAACGCGGCGACGCCGGACAGGACGGTGGCGACCCAATAGACGTCGACGCCGAGCAGGGTGGGGGTGGTGGGGGCCATCATCAAATCTCGAAATTGACCATCTTGGCCATGATGAAACCGCCGATCCCCATCCACAGCAGCCCGCCGCCACCGGCGACCATCAGCCGCTGATCGTGGAAGAACCCTTGCATATAGGTGTCGTTGATCATCCAGATCATGACGAACACGATGAACGGTAGCGAGCCGACGATATAGGCCGAAGCCTTCGATTCGGACGACATCGCCTTGATCTTGAGCTTCATCTGCCCGCGCGTGCGCAGCACGGTGGCCAGATTGGCGAGCGTCTCGGCCAGATTGCCGCCGGTCTCGCGCTGGATCGCGATGGTGATGCAGAAGAACTGGAATTCGGGCGTGCCGAGCCGGTCAGCGGTTTCCTGGAGCGCGGCGTCCATCGTCCGGCCGATCTTCATCTTGTCGACGATCATGCGGAATTCGACCCCCACGGGCCCGGGCACTTCCTGGGCCACCACCCCGATCGTCTCCGAAATCGGCAGGCCCGAGCGCAGACCGCGCACGAGGAGCTCGATCGCATCGGGAAATTTGGCGGTGAACTTGGTGATGCGGCGCTTTATGAAATAACTGACCAGTTTGTGCGGGATGCCGCCGCCCATCACCAGCCCGAGCAGCAGCGAGAGCAGGAACGGCAGGCCCTTCATCGTCAGCAACACCGCCACGACCAGGGTGATGGCCACCGTCAAGATGCCATATTGGCCGACGGTCCAGCTTTTGCCGGTCATCGCCAGGCGCGCTTTCAGCACCGCGGGACGCGGCAGGAAACGCATCGCGGCGGCATCCATCTTGTTGCCACGGCTGGCGGTGATCCGCCGCATCCGTTCCTCGACCGCCGCAACCGCCGAATCGCTGTGGCGCGCGCGCAGCGACGACAGGCGACGCGACCCCGCCCGCTCGGCGGACGGACCCGCGAAGGCGAAGGCGACGAGCATCAGCACCATCACGGCGCCCGCGCTCAACAACATGATCGGCATCAGTGGCATGGCAGCTATAAACGCCTCGCAGGGTTACCGGACGGTTTACTTGCCTTTTTCTTCGGCATGAAGGCCTTGAGTTCGGCGAATTTGCCGATCAGGGAATTGTTCTTCGCCGTCTTCTTCTTCGCCGTCGGCGCATCGCTGTCGGCCGTTTCGCCCAGCGCGGTCAGTGCGACTGCCAGCTCGCCGATCGGTGCGACCGTCTTCGATCCCTTGCCGGCCTCGGCCATCGGCTTGCCCAGTTTCGCCGCCTGAGCGGCCAGTTTCTGGTCGAACGGCACGAGGATATCGATCTTGCGTTCGATCGACCCTTCGAAGTCCTTGCGGCTGATTTCGAGCACGGCGGTGGGCTGGACACGGTTGGCGACCACCAGCACCTGCGTGTGCGGGGCGTTCGATTTGAGCCAGGACAGGATGCGGATCGTATCGCGCGCCGCGGCGAGCGTCAGCTCGGTCACGACGACGGCGACCTGGATGTCGCTGATGAGGTGTGGATGCTGGACGAGCATGCCGCGCGGCAGATCGACCACGGTGGATTCGAAGGCCGCGCGCATTTCCTCCTGCAGTTGATAGAAGGCGCTGCCGTCGGTCATCAGCGGCGAATTGATCGGCGCTTCGGCGGAGAGCACCGAGAGGTTCTCCGATGCCTTCACCATCGCGCGTTCGATGAACAACCCGTCGATACGGCTCGGATTTTCGATCGCGTCGGTCAGTCCGCGGCCCGGCTCGAGGTCGAGCGACAGCGCGGCGGTGCCGAAATGCACGTCGAGATCGAGCAGCGCGGTGGTGCGCTGGCCCTTGGTGCTCATCAGCCACGCGACCGAGGTCGCGATCGTCGACGCACCCACGCCGCCACGCGCGCCGATAAAGGCCGCCGCGCTGTGCGGGCGCTCGGTCGAGCCTTCGCTCGACTTGGGTGCGTTGATGGTGACCTGCGCGTGGGTGAATGCCTCGCGCAGCATGTCGGGGTTGAGCGGCTTGAGCAGATAATCCTGGATGCCGCTGACCACGAGATCGCGGTACAGCCGCACGTCGTTGACCTGCCCCGCCGCGATCACCACCGTGCCAGGCTCGCAGACTTCGGCCAGCGCGTTGATGTCGTTGAGCGGATCGCCGCTTTCGGACAGATCGACGAACAGGATGTGCGGGCTGGCCGAGACGGACAGCGACTGGACCGCGTTGCGCAGCCCGCCCTTGTTCACCTTCTCGCCCTGCCAGCCCATTTCGACCGCGATCGGGCGGATCGCCTCGGCGGTCGTCTCGTCGCAGACATAGGCGACGAAGGGTTCACGCAGGCCGGCGCGCGCATTGAACGGCATGTTCATATCAATTGCTCCCCGCGCTGTCGGACTTGACCGTGGTGCCGCCGCCGCCCGTGAGCGTCGCGCGGCGGAACGAATCGACCGCCTTGCTGGCCGACAATGGATCGGTCGAATCGGCACCGGGCTGGCCGCGGACGAGATCGCCCGGATTGGCCACCATCGCGGCGAGATTGGCGTTGATCGCGCAGCCGTGGTTCGACGAGGTGTTGCCCTCGAACTCGGGGTTCTGCCCTTCGCGGCTGAAATCGGGGCAACCCGGCACCACGGCCTTCATCCGGCTGACGACGATACGCGCGGTGCCCTGTGCGACCGGCGCGCCGGTGACGGGTGCGTCGTCGGACAGGAGCAGGCCGTAATGCGACAGTTCGGCCTGCACGTCGTCGCGCACGCCGCGGCTATAGGCATTGGGGTCGTCCACCGCGACATGGTCGCCGTACCCGAGACGGAGCGAGGCGAGCCAGCCGCCGAGGCGGTGGCCTTCACCGGGCGCCAGGCCGTTGCCCGCGGTGTTCACGTCGAACACGTAATCGGTACGGCTCACGACCGGCTGGTGGACCGATTCGAGCCCGCGATTGGGGGTGCCGCCGCAAGCGCCGAGCATCAGCGCCGGGGCGAGGGCGGAAGCGATCAGGAGGCTGCGCTTGATCATCGGGGTCATCCTCGAACGGCGTTAGAAGCTGAAGCCGGGCGTGGCCGAGGCGGCGCCCTTCTTCGAAGCGGGTTGCGGCGGGATCGCGACGGGCGCGTCGGTCTGGCGCGACGGCTGTTGCGGTGCGGGGGCAGGAGCCATGGGCAGCACGGGCGCGGTGGCGCCGAACGCCGGGGCATTGTTGGGCACGGCCATCGTCGGCTTGGGCCGATCTTCACCGGACTGGCCGCCGCCGAGTTGGCCCATGAACACGCGGCCGAGATCGGTCGGTGCCTTATAGCCATCGGTCGGCAGGACGATCTCGTTCGCGTTGACCGGTTTCACCAGATACGGGGTGATGACCACGACCAGTTCGGTCTCGTTGCGCTTGAACGCGTTGGAGCGGAACAGCGCGCCGAGGATCGGCAAATCGCCCGCGCCGGGCGTCTTGGTGATCTGGTTGTTGTTGGAATTCTGGAGCAGGCCGGCGATCATCATGCTCTGGCCCGAGCCCATTTCGAGCGTCGTCTCGACGCGGCGCGTGGACAGCGCGGGGATGATCGTGCCGCTGATCTGCACCGCGCCGTCCGAGGTCAGCTGCGACACTTCGGGGCGGACGCGTAGCGAGATGCGCCCGTCGGCGAGCACCGTCGGGGTGAACGCCAGGCTGACGCCATATTGCTTGTATTCGACCGATATCGCGCCGTTGGTCCCGCCCTGGGCAATCGGGATCGGGATTTCGCCGCCGGCGAGGAAGGTCGCGGTTTCGCCCGATATGGCCGAAAGATTGGGATTGGCGAGTGTCGTCACCTGCCCGTCGGTCTCGCCCGCATCGAGCGCGCCGAGGATGTTGAGCCCGAACAGTTTGCCCATGCCCGCGATGGTGGTCGCACCGGCGAGCTGCTGCACGGCGGTGCCCGCCATCTGCGCAATCAGCCCGGTGGTCGGATCGACCGCATAGCCGCTCACCGCACCGGATCCCACGCCCAACGGAAGTCCGGGATTGGTATTCACCGTCGTCGCGATGGTTCGGCCGTTGGCCACGCCGAACTTGAATCCGCCCGTTCCGTCGATCGTCGACAGATTGGCGCCGATGTTCTTCATGAAGCTCTTGCTGACCTCGGCGAAGCGTACCTGCAGGTTGACCTGCAGCGGCACCGCGGTCTTCAGGCGGTTGACCACCGCGATCTTCAGCGCGGCCGACGGGCTGGACAGATCGACGCCCGGGTTGAGCAGGCTGGTCACCAGGCGACCTGCCTGTGCGGCATCGTCGGGCGAGGCGACGGTGCCATTGATCACCGCAATCTGGCCGACCGTCGTCACATGGATATCCGCCTCGGGCATCGCGGCCTTCAGCATCGCGTCGATCGAGGTCAAATTCTGGCTGACGCGGACGTTGGTCGAATAAACCACCGCGCCGGCGGCGTTGGTGGCGAACACCGTCGCCTCGCCGAATTCCTTGCCGAACAGATGGATCTGGCGCGGATTGCTGACATAGACGTCGGCCGCCGTCGGGTTGGAGACCCATACGTCGCTTACCGTGCCCGGCAGCGTGATGAGTTCACCCTGGCCGACCGAGAGCTTGATCTCGCTGGTCGGGCGCTGGGTGCCCGGCGGAAGCTGGGCGACGCGGGCGGTCATGTGCGGGCTGCGGGCC
>JALYTP010000095.1 GCA_030854225.1 Pseudomonadota bacterium | reverse complement strand
GGCCGATCCGCCCGATGCCAGGCGTCGCAGCGCCCGCCAGCGGTGCAGCATCACGATCACCGCCGGGCCTTCCGCTCGCGCGCCGAGCACGACCGCGCGGCCATCGGGCAAGGTCGCGTCGATCCGACCTTGCACCAATCCTCGGTCGACGCGGCGCAAAACGCGTTCGCCGATCACCGCCATGAACGAAATCCCCGCGTCACGCCCCACCCCTAGGTCCACCGGCCTGCGCAGGCAACGCCGTCAGCGCGCCATTCGACCAGCGGCGAGCGCCCGCTCGCGCGCTTCGCGGTGGCCGATGATCTTGGGCGGATAGCGGTCCGGGCGACACCCGGCCTCCTCGGGATCGTGGATCGCCTCGTCGGGCAGGCCGGCCAGTTCGGGCACCCATGTGCGGATATACCCAGCCGCATCGAATTTCACCGATTGGACCAGCGGCGCCATAATCCGCTCCCACATGTTCGAATCGACGCCGGTTCCCGCAACCCATTGCCAATTGACGCTATTGTTGCCGTAATCCGCATCGACCAAAGTATCCCAGAACCACGCTTCGCCCGCGCGCCAGTCGATCAGCAAATGTTTGATGAGGAACGACGCGGCGATCATCCGCACGCGGTTATGCATCCAGCCCGTCGCCCAGAGCTGACGCATCCCGGCATCGACGATCGGATAGCCGGTGCGGCCACGCTGCCAGGCGTCTAGGTCGGCCCCGGCCGCCTTGCCAGATCGCCACGGCAGCTGGTCGAATTTCGGACGACCGTTGGCATCGGCGTAATCGGGCAGTGCGCAGATCACGCCAGCCGCGAAATCGCGCCATGCCAGTTCTTTGCGGAACGTTGTTGAGTCGCGATGGTCGTTCAGCGCGTGCCACAAATGGCGCGGCGAAACCTCGCCGAAATGGAGGTGCGGCGACAGGCGCGAGGTGCCCTGCTCCGACGGTAGATTGCGGCGCTGCTCGTATCGGGCGACCTCGTCCGCAAAGGCGCTCACCTGCTTACGCGCCGCGTCTTCGCCCGGCGTCCATTGGTCAGCAAACCGCTTGGCCCAATCGGGCCGGACCGGCAGCAAGCTCCAATCCGCCAGATCGTCGGATTCCGGCCAGTGCGCCGGTGCGTCAATCGTGCGCGGCATCGGCAACGGTTCGTCGGGCGGCATTTGCGACGACAGCGCGCGCCAGAACGCCGAATACACTTTGAACGGTGTGCCCGATCCGGTGCGAATATCCTCGACGCGCGCCAGATGGTTGCCGTCGTGCAGGCATAGCGCGTCGCCCAGCACTTCCTCGGCCTTGCGCCACCAAGGTTCGTAGTGGCGGATCGCGTGGATCTTGGTCGCGCCTGTCTCCGCCATCAGCGCGCGAAGTTCGCTCGAGGCGCAGCCGCGCCGCAGGATCAATCGCGATCCCTTGTGGCGAAGCGCATCGTCGAGCGCGGCCAGGCTATGATGCAACCACCAGCGCTGCGCCGCGCCGATACGCCATTTGCCGGGGCGATCGTCGTCCAGGACGTAAACCGGGATCATCGGCCCCGCCCCCGCAGCGGCCACCAGCGCGGGCTGATCGTGCAGACGCAGATCCTGTCGCAGCCAGAGGATGACGGGAGAGGTCATGCGGACGGTACGCCCGCACCGCCGCGCCGGTTCCTCACTCGACGCGCGGTTCCTTCTCCACCATCCACGTCTGGCCCTGGCTCAGCAGCTTTTGCAGGTCCGGCTTCTTGCCCTCGCTCGCCTGCCGGTTCTGCGCGACCACTGCGCTCTCGAAGGTCGGCGCGGGATCATCATAAAGCACGCCCAGCGCCATGGGGAACGGGCCGAACGGCATTTCTACGAGCATGTGTGCGACCACGCGGTTGGTCTGGTTGTGGACGATCACGCCCGCGGCTTCCCAGTCGCCCTCCGTCACATCGACCACCTTGAGCGTCAGCGCCTCGCGGTCGAGCGACAGCCCCTTCGCGCCACCGTCGAACAGCAACGGTTTGTCATGTTCGACCCACATCTGATTGCCGGCATTGGCCTTTTCGGTGAACGGGGCGAACACGTCGTCATTATAGACGATGCAGTTCTGGAAGATCTCGACGAACCCGGTGCCCTTGTGTGCGTACGCCGCCTTGAGCACCGCCGGCAGGTTCTTGTTCACGTCGATCGCCCGCGCGACGAAGCGCGCCCCGCTGCCCAGCGCGAAAGCGCACGGCGTGGCCGGGCGATCGACCGAGCCGAACGGCGTGGACGGCGAGCGCGTGCCGACGCGCGACGTGGGCGAATATTGCCCCTTGGTCAGGCCGTAAATCTCGTTGTTGAACAGCAACACCTGGCAATCGAGGTTGCGGCGGATCAGGTGCATCGTGTGGTTGCCGCCGATCGACAGCGCATCGCCGTCGCCGGTGATGATCCACACGTCGAGTTCCGGGTTGGCGAGCTTGACCCCCGTCGCCACCGCCGGCGCGCGGCCGTGGATGGTGTGGAAGCCGTATGTCTCCATGTAATAGGGAAAGCGCGACGAGCAGCCGATACCGCTGACGAATACCGTGTTTTCCGGCCGCGCGCCGATTTCTGGCATGGTGCGCTGCACCGCTTTCAGGATCGCATAATCGCCGCAACCGGGGCACCAGCGCACTTCCTGATCGGTTTCCCAATCCTTGGGGCTGGTCTTGATCGGGGTCATCTCGTTCATCGGCGGCCTCGAAAGTTCCGAAAGTTTCGGGAAAACGACACAAGCACCATCCCTGAAGTCACAAAGATCACGCCAGCGCCTCGTCGATCGCCGCCTCGATCTCGGCGATACGGAACGGCTGACCACTGACCTTGTTGAGCGGCTTGGCATCGACCAGGAACTGGTCGCGCAGCACCGTCTTGAGCTGGCCGGTATTCATCTCGGGCACCAGGATACGCTCATAGCCTTTCAGTAGGACAGCCATATTTTTGGGCATCGGCACGATATGCCGGATATGGATATGGCTGACGTCCAGCCCCTTGTTGCGCGCGCGGCGAACCGCTTGGCGGATCGGGCCGAAGGTCGATCCCCAACCGACTACCGCCAGCTTGCCCGACGTTTCGCCCAGTTCGACCACTTGGTCGGGCACCTTGACCCCCGCTACCTTGTCGCGGCGGATTTCGGTCATCGCCTGATGGTTTTCGGGCGAATAGTCGATATTGCCGGTGCCCTGCTGTTTCTCGATCCCGCCGATGCGGTGGAGCAGGCCGGGCGTGCCGGGCTTGACCCAGGGCCGCGCGAGTTTGTCATCGCGCGAATAGGGTTGGTATCCCTCGGCCGGCGGTTCTTCCAGGAATTGCACCGGGAACGGCGCGTAATCCGATACCGCCGGCACTTTCCATGGCTCGGCGGCATTGGCGATATACCCGTCGGTCAACAGCATCACCGGGGTCATATATTGCGTTGCGATACGCACCGCCTCGATCGCCACCTCGAAGCAATCGGCGGCGGATCGGGCCGAAATCACCGGCATCGGCGCATCGCCGTTTCGCCCATAAACCGCTTGATATAGATCGGATTGCTCAGTCTTGGTGGGAAGTCCGGTCGACGGCCCGCCGCGCTGCGAATTGACGATCACCAGCGGCAATTCGGTCATGATCGCGAGGCCCATCGCCTCGCCCTTCAGCGCGATGCCCGGCCCGGATGATGACGTCACCCCGAGTTGCCCGGCATAGCTGGCGCCGATCGCGGAGGCGATCGCGGCGATCTCGTCCTCGGCCTGGAAGGTCGTGATGCCGAATTCCTTCAGCCGCGACAGGTGATGCAGGATCGCCGACGCGGGCGTGATCGGATAGCCCCCGAAGAACATCGGCACACCGGCCAGCCGCACGCCCGCGACGAGGCCCATAGAGATCGCCTCGGCGCCGGTGATGGTGCGGTACAGCCCCGGCTCGGCAGGGGCGGCGGGCACATGATGCTGCTTCATCGGGCCGGACAATTCGGCCGTCTCGCCATAAGCGTGCCCGGCATTGAGCGCGGCGACGTTTGCCTCGGCCAGCGTTGGTGCCTTGGCGAATTTGGTCTTGAGCCAGTCGATCAGCGGCGCCCGGTCACGGTCGAACATCCACAGCGCCAGCCCCAGCGTCCACATGTTCTTGCAGCGCAGCGCTTCCTTGTTGCCGAGCCCGAACGGCTTCACCGCGTCGAGCGTAAGCTGCGAGATGTTGAACGCCAGCAACTGCCACCTGGCGAGGCTGCCGTCCTTCAGCGGATCGCTCTCGTACTTCGCCTTGTCGAGGTTGCGCTTGGTGAACTCGCCCTCGTCGGCGATGATGAGACCACCGGGCTTGAGCGCGCCGACATTGGTCTTGAGCGCGGCCGGGTTCATCGCCACCAGCACGTCCGGCTGATCGCCCGCGGTCTCGATCGCGGTCGAGCCGAAGTTGATCTGGAACGCCGAAACGCCGAACAGTGTGCCCTGCGGCGCGCGGATTTCGGCCGGAAAGTCGGGGAAAGTCGCCAGATCGTTGCCGGCCAGCGCGGTGGACAGGGTGAACTGGCCGCCGGTCAACTGCATCCCGTCACCCGAATCGCCGGCAAAGCGGACCACGATCGATTCGGCGGATGGATGGGCAGTCGCCTCGGCGGGCGTCACTTCATGAACGGCGGTCGCCATCGGTCACTTCCTGCGGACTTCGTTGCGCATCCTTTATGCCCCGGGACGCCTCAAGGCCAAGGTAGAATGATCGCGGGCGGGTGCAACCGCTTCTTTCAGGGCAATTGTGCCCGCGAACGCGGCGCCAAGCGTCATGATCGCGGCGACGTGGCGGCGGGCTAGCGCGCCCTCGTCCGCGTCGTAGCCGCCGCCGACCGTACTCGCGAGCGGGATGCCGCGCGTGATCGCCAGCCGCGCGACGAGGTCTTCGCGCGCGATCAACCCGCCTTCGCTCAGCGCGAGCCGCCCCAGCCGATCACCCGCGAAAGGATCGACGCCGGCCTGATAGAGAATGAGATCGGGGCGTTCGGCGTCGAGCATCGGCGCGAGGGTGGTCTCCAGCGTTTCGAGATAGGAATCGTCCCCCGTCCCGTCCGACAGCGGCACGTCGAGCGTCGAGCGGGCCTTGCGCACGGGGAAATTCTTCTCGGCATGGATCGAATAGGTCGCGATGCCGGGGCGCCCGGCGGTGAGCGCGGCCGTGCCATCGCCCTGATGCACGTCGCAATCGACGATCAGCACGCGCCCGGCGCTGCCTTCCTCGATCAACCGCACCGCGGCGATGGCGAGATCGTTGAACACGCAGAACCCGGCCCCGCAATCCGCCAGCGCGTGGTGGCTACCCCCCGCGCTGTTCGCCGCGAAGCCGCGTTCGAGCGCGAGGCGGGCGGCAAGATAGGTGCCGCCGGGGACGATCCGGGCGCGGCGAGCCACCGCGTCGGTAACGGCGAATCCGATGCGGCGTTCCTTGGCGCGCGGGACACGCGCCGTCATCACTTCGGCGACATAAGCGGGATCGTGCACCGCCTCGATCCAGGCGAGCGGCATTGGATCGGGCACATACCAGTCGATCGAGGCTCCCTCGGCCCGGAGCAAATCGCGGATCGCGCCGTTCTTGCTCCACCGATACGCGCTCGGCGAGGGCGCTGCCGCGACGTAATCGGGATGGTGGACGACCGCGATCATCTGCCATACCTAATCTTCCAAACGCCGCCGCGCCACCGCACCGAGGAGAGAGCATGACCGAGCCGTTCGTCCGTCCCGATACCGGGATGTTCCTGCAATTCCTCGCCAATCTGCCCGGCCCCAGGATGCACGAACTCGATGCCCCGGCGGCGCGCGCGCAATTCACCGCGATGAAGGATATCGCCGATCCCCCGGTCGGCGCGCTCGCCACGCGGCTCGATGTCGCCATTCCGGGTGCGGGCGGCGACATCCCCGCGACTCTGTTCGACGCCCGCGACACGCGCGAACCCGGGCCGGCGGTGGCCTTCTTCCACGGCGGCGGCTTCGTGATCGGCAATGTCGAGACGCACGCCAGCTTCTGCGCGGAAATGGCGCGGGTGCTCGATCTGCCGGTTATCTCGGTCGATTACCGGCTCGCGCCCGAGGCGCCGTGGCCGGCGGCGCCGGACGATTGCGAGGCGGCGGCGCGGTGGATCGCGAACAGCCCCGGCACGCTGGGGCGCCACATCACCG
>JALYTP010000094.1 GCA_030854225.1 Pseudomonadota bacterium | reverse complement strand
GCTTCACGCCTATATGCTGCGTGTCGCTATCCCCTACGGAACGCTCGACAGCCGCCAGATGCGGATGCTCGGCCACATCGCGCGCAAATATGATCGCGGTTACGGCCATTTCACCACGCGGCAGAACATCCAGTACAATTGGATCAAGCTGGAGCAGGCACCCGACATCCTCGGCGAGCTGGCAACGGTGGAGATGCACGCGATCCAGACATCGGGCGAAAGCATCCGCAACCTGTCGTCGGATCAATATGCCGGTGCCGCGGCGGACGAGATCGCCGATCCGCGCCCCTGGGCCGAGCTGATCCGCCAGGCGACGACCTTCCATCCCGAATTCAGCTATCTCCCGCGCAAGTTCAAGATCGCGGTGACCGCCGCCGACGAGGACCGCGCGGCGATCCGCCTCCACGACATCGGCCTCAAGCTGGTCCGCAACGATGCCGGCGAGCTTGGGTTCGAAGTCTATATCGGTGGCGGCATGGGGCGCACGCCGTTCGTCGCGCCCCTAATCCGGGCGTTCCTGCCGACCGATCATCTGTTCAGCTATATCGAGGCGGCGCTTCGCGTGTGGAACATGGGCGGGCGCCGCGACAACATCCACAAGCAACGCATCAAGATCCTCGTCCACGAACTTGGCCGGGAAGAATTTACCCGCCGGGTCGAGGCCGAGTGGGGGGAGATCGTGAAGAACGGATCGGACGTGCCGATTTCCGAGTTCGAGCGCATTGCCGCCTTCTTCGCGCCGCCCCCGTTCGAGGTTGGCGCGAGCGAGGAGATCGACCGCAGCGACCCGGATTTCGCCGTCTGGCTCGACCAGAACGTCAAGGCCCACAAGGCGCCGGGCTATGCCATCGTCAACATCAGCCTGAAGCCGGTCGGCGGTATTCCCGGCGATGCGTCGGCCGATCAGATCGAAGTGATGGCCGATCTTGCCGAACGCTACGGCCTCGACGAACTGCGCGTCACCCACGCGCAGAACATCGTCCTGCCGCACATCCGCAAGGCCGACCTCCACGCCGTGTGGCAGGCGCTCAACGAGGCGGGGCTCGCCAGCGCCAATCTCGACCTGATCAGCGATATCATCGCCTGCCCGGGGCTCGATTATTGCAGCCTCGCCAACGCGCGCTCGATCCCCGTCGCGCAGAAGATCGCGACCCGCTTCGCCGATCTCGGCCGGCAACGCGAACTGGGCGAGCTGAAGCTCAAGATCAGCGGCTGCATCAACGCCTGCGGGCACCACCATGCCGGGCACATCGGCATCCTCGGCGTCGACAAGAAGGGCACCGAAAATTACCAATTGCTGCTCGGCGGATCGGGCGCGGAGGATGCGAGCCTCGGCAAGATCACCGGGCCCGGCTTCAGCGAAGACGGCATCGTCGATGCGATCGAGCGCGTGACCGACAAATACCTCGCTGAACGCGCGGCGGGGGAGCGCTTCCTCGACACCTATCGCCGCATCGGGTTCGAGCCGTTCAAGGAAGCGATCTATGGCTGATCCCGATTTCCTGCGCCTGCGCGATGACGAGCCGCATGAAGAACCGGCGATGACGCTCGATTCGTTTCTCGACGGCCAGGTCAACGCCTCGGCGGTGCGGATCGAGGCGGGCGAGGATGCGCGGCGGCTGCTGCCCTATCTCGATCGGCTCGCGCTGATCGAGATCGACTTCCCGCGCTTTCGTGACGGGCGCGGTTATTCGTCGGCGCGGATCCTGCGCGAGGCGGGCTATACCGGCGAACTGCGCGCGGCGGGCGACGTGCTGGTCGACCAGATGGATCATATGCGCCGCTGCGGTTTCGACAGCTTCGCCCCCGACGCGCCGATCGACCCGGCGGTTCTTAAAGCTTCGTTCGAGCGCTATCATTATCGTTATCAGACCGCCGCCGACCAGGCGATACCGGTGTGGAAGCTGCGGCATGGCTGAGCCGCTCCGCCGCCTCGACGTGATCGACACCGCCCCCACCTTCACCCGCGCGGACGCGGCGGCGATGGCGGTGCGATTCGCTGGTGTGTCCACCGGCGACATGCTCGGTGAGCTACTGACCGGGGAATTGAAGGGCCGCATCGCGATCGTGTCGTCGTTCGGCGCGGAGAGCGCGGTGCTGTTGCATCTGGTATCCGAAATCGACCGAGACGTGCCCGTCATCTTCCTCAATACGCAGAAGATTTTCGGGGAGACCCTGGCGTACCGCGATGAACTGGCCGAGCAATTCGGCTTTACGGACCTGCGCGTTTATCGCCCCGATCCGCATCTGCTCGCCGCGAAGGACGCTACCGGGCTGCGCTGGTCCTACGACCCCGACGGCTGTTGCGATTTGCGCAAGGTCGAGCCGCTACGCCGCGCGCTGGCGCCATTCGATGCGTGGATTTCAGGCCGCAAGGGCTTTCAGGCAGGGACGCGCGCCGTATTGCCACGCTTCGAAGAGGATGAGGGGCGGTTGAAACTCAACCCGCTCGCCGACTGGGACAAGCCGCGGATCGACACCTGGTTCGCGGAGCACAACCTGCCCCGCCACCCGCTTGAGGCGCAGGGCTATCCGTCGATCGGGTGCGCGCCGTGCACCTCGAAGGTGCTGCCCGGCGAAGACCCGCGCTCGGGAAGATGGCGCGGCTGGGACAAGGTCGAATGCGGCATCCATGTGCCGGAAAAACCGGGCGAGGAACCGGTGTTCTGACCAGCCCTTGTTTTCAATATCCCACGTAATCCGAGAACCGCGTCACGCTCGGCTCGAACTTCAGCAACACCTTGCCCGTCGCGCCGTGACGCTGCTTGCCGATGATCAGCTCGGCCAGCCCGAATACGCGCTCCATGTCGGTCGCCCAGGCGGCGTGATCCTCGAAGATCTTGGCGTTGTCCCCCTCCACCGGGCGCTTTGGCTCCTTCGCCGCGACGTAATAATCCTCGCGGTACACGAACATCACGATGTCCGCGTCCTGCTCGATCGAGCCCGATTCGCGCAGATCGGAAAGCTGTGGCCGCTTGTCCTCGCGCTGCTCGACCGCGCGGCTGAGCTGCGACAGCGCCAGCACCGGCACGTTCATGTCCTTGGCCAGCGTTTTCAGCCCGCGCGAAATCTCGGAGATTTCCTGCACGCGCCCGTCGCTCGATGCGCGGGCCGACCCCGTCAGCAGCTGGAGGTAATCGACCACGACCAGTCCGATCTCGTTATTGTGCCGGCGCTGCAACCGCCGCATCCGGGTGTGCAACGCGGCGATCGTCAGCCCGGCGGTATCATCGATGAACAGCGGCAGATTCTCCAGATCGGCGGCGGCGGCGGCAAGCTGGTTGAACTCGGCGCGGCTGATCTTGCCCATGCGCAGGTTCTCCGAACTGATCCGCGCCTGTTCGGACAGGATACGCGTCGCCAGCTGGTCGGCCGACATTTCGAGGCTGAAGAACGCAACCTTCGCGCCGACCGATTCGCTGTGCGCGATGCCGTCCGAACGGTCGCGCATGTAGCGCTGCGCCGCGTTGAAAGCGATGTTGGTGGCGAGCGAGGTCTTGCCCATGCCGGGGCGCCCGGCCAGGATCATCAGATCCGAATGATGCATGCCGCCGATCTTGGAATTGACGCTGTCGAGACCCGTGGTGATGCCCGACAGATTGCCGCCTGAATTGAGCGCGCGCTGCGCCATCTTGACCGCCAGCGTGGTCGCCTGGCCGAAGGTCTTGACCGCATTCTCGGTGCCGCCATCGGCCGCGACCTTGAACAATTCCTCCTCCGCCGCCTCGATCTGCGCACGCGGGTTGACCTCTTCGGAGGTGTCCATCGCGCGGTCGACGAGCCCGCGCCCGACCGTCACCAGCGTGCGCAGCATCGCGAGATCGTAAATCTGCTGCGCGAATTGCCGCGCGCCGATCAGCCCCGCGCCGGAGCCGGTGAGCTGCGCCAGATAGCTCGGCCCTCCCAGCTCCTTCATCCCCGGATCGGCATCGAACATCGGGCGCAGCGTCACCGGGGTCGCCAGCATGTCGTTGCCGCGCAGCGTGCGGATCGCGGCGAAGATGCGGCCGTGGACGGGTTCGAAGAAATGCTCGGGCTCGAGCTTGTCGATCAGATCGTCGGCAAGCCGGTTGTCGATCATCATCGCGCCGAGCATCGCCGCCTCCGCCTCGACGTTCTGCGGCAGGGCCTGACCCTCGACGGGCGGCACGGGATGGATTGCTGCGGTTGCCATGCGATCCTCATACGCCCTGCCCGCGTCGTCACAATCGAAGAAAGCCGGGCGGTGGCATAAAAGCTGTTGGCAGCTTTGTTGGTAACGCCAACTTCGCTATCAGCGCCCCGATATGGCACATGACATCCACATCGTCGGCGGCGGGCTCGCCGGATCCGAAGCCGCATGGCAGCTTGCCGAAGCGGGCTTTCGGGTGCGCCTGTCCGAAATGCGCGGATCAGGTGATACCACACCGGCGCACCATACCGATGGCCTGGCCGAGCTGGTCTGCTCGAACAGTTTTCGCTCGGACGATGCCGACAACAATGCGGTGGGATTGATCCATCAGGAGATGCGCTCGCTCGGTTCGCTGATCCTGCGCGAGGGTGATGTCCACCGGGTGCCGGCCGGCTCCGCGCTGGCGGTCGATCGCGACGGCTTCTCGGCAGGCGTGACGGCGGCATTGACCGCGCACCCCAACATCACCGTGGTGCGCGAGCGGATCGACGTGCTGCCCGACGGCCCCGCGATCATCGCCACCGGGCCGCTGACCGCGCCCGCTTTAGCCGGCAGCATCGGGGCGGCGACCGGCGCCGATGCGCTGGCGTTCTTCGACGCGATCGCGCCGATCGTCCATGCCGAGAGCATCGATCTGTCGGTCGCGTGGCGCCAGGCACGCTGGAACAAGGGGGGCGACGATTACATCAACTGCCCGCTGGATCGCGATCAATATCATGCGTTCGTGCAGGGGCTGGTCGACGGCGAGAAGACCGAGTTCCGCGAATGGGAACAGGATACCCCGTATTTCGAGGGGTGCATGCCGATCGAGGTGATGGCCGAACGCGGACCCGAAACGCTGCGCTTCGGGCCGATGAAGGGCGTCGGGCTCGATGAACCGCGTACCGGGCGCTGGCCCTATGCCGCCGTCCAGCTGCGCCAGGATAACGCCAGCGCCACCTTGTGGAATATCGTCGGTTTCCAGACCAAGCTCAAGCATGCCGAGCAGGTGCGGCTATTCCGCACTATCCCGGGCCTGGAGAAGGCCGAGTTCGCGCGGCTTGGCGGGCTCCACCGCAACACCTTCATCCGCTCGCCCGAATTGCTCGATCACACCCTCAGGCTCAAGTCGCACCCCAACATCCGCTTCGCCGGGCAGATTACCGGGTGCGAGGGCTATGTCGAAAGCGCCGCGATCGGGATGCTCGCGGGGCGCTTCGCCGCAGCCGAACTGCACGGTGACGTCTTGCCGCCGCCCCCTGTGGAAACCGCACTCGGCGCGCTGCTGCACCACATCACCGGCGCGGCGGAGGCGGCGACATACCAGCCGATGAACGTCAATTTCGGGCTGATGCCGCCGATCCCGGGCCGGACGAAAAAGGCGGACCGCAAGAAGATGTATACCGACCGCGCCCGCGCGGCGCTGGCGCACTGGCTCGCGGCTTAGCTGTCCTCCTCGCGCGCGGGCGGAGCGGGCGTTTCGGCGCAAGGTTTGCGGACATGCGGCTTGCGTTTCACCGCGGTGGTGGCGAATTCCGCCGCAGTCAGCGCGCCCGATTTATCGTGGTCGGCCACCGCGAACTTGGTTTCCGCCTTGATCGCCCATTCGTCGAACGACAGCATTCCGTCGTGGTTGACGTCGAGCTTGGCGAACGCCTTGTGCCGCTGCATCAGATATTCCTCGCGCGTCACCGATCCGTTGCGATCCTTGTCATAGCGATCGAATCGCTTCTGCTCGCGCGTCCTGTCGGCCGCCTCGGGGGCCGCATCGGGCAGCGGCGAATCGGCCTGCGCGACCGGCGCGCCCGTCAGCGCCTGGAGCGGGAGCGCCGCATTGGAATGCTGGCGCGAATTGAACAGAACCAGCCCTGCCGCCACCAGCAACAACGTCGCCACGCTCCCTACCGCATATCGCCACATGCCCGTTCTCCCCCTCGATCGATAGGGGAAGCCTAACGCGTTCGAAACGGTTGGGAAATATCAGCGCCCCGTCAGCCGATGCCAGGCGAGG
>JALYTP010000093.1 GCA_030854225.1 Pseudomonadota bacterium | reverse complement strand
CAGCGACAGGAACAGGCCGTGCTGGTTCCTGATCGTGGCGATCGCGCCGAGATCGGTATAGGCCGCCGTCACCGCGACATGATGCCCCACCGCCCAGGCGGCGAACAGGTCATACGTGTCGTCCTCCCGCGCGAAGCCCAGATTGTCCGGCTTGGTGCGGTATTCACCACCGAGCAGAACATTGTGCGTGACGAGCATCCCCGCCGATCCCTCGAACTGCGCGGTGCGATGCCCCTGCCGGTCACCGCCGAATCCGAGCAGGCCGAACTGGTTGGCCTTGGTCAGGCGCAGTGTCGCATCGAGCACCAGGCTGCGCGCCAGAACGACTTTGGTCGCCGATGCGTAGAAATCGGTTCCGGCACTTTCCCTGCCGCCGATGGCGCGAATGATCGCGCCCTTCGTCGCGCGCTTGTGCTGCACGCCGATCGCAATTTGCGGCAGGATCGACCCCTGATCCCACACCGCGTCGCCCGCCACCCGCAGCTTCGCGCCGAAAACGTCCTGCCCGAAAGTGAAACTTTGCCCGAGGCCGAGAGCGGCACCGGCGGCGCGCGTGTCGAAACGCTGATGCGCATAAGACAGCTCGATCCGGTCCTTGTATCCGATGGCCGCGCCGACGCTGGTCAGATCGAAATCGGGGAGCGCGACATAGGTGGCGTGTACGCTGCCGCCGATGCCGTCTTCGGTTTCATCGCCGCCGATCAGCGCCCAGCTGGCAAGACCCCCGCCGGCGGCACCCTCGACGCTCGACACGCCGGCGGTCAGCAGCAGCTTGCCTCCGTCACGGCGTTCGCTCGCAAGCGCCGCGCCCGCCCATGGCAGCGTCGCGGCCAGCGCGATCAGCAAAGCAGCCCGTTGCACGTCTCAACCCTTCATCTTCATGCACTGTTGACGGCATGTTGATCCGTTATGGTTGATTATCCTTTAAGCCGGCGTTTACTCCTTGGCAGCGCCCCGGGCGTACACCCCCGCCATGCCGATCAAGCCCGCCATCGCCGCGTTGATCCTGTCGATCGGCGCACCCGCTATCGCCGCGCCGGTAACGCTCAGCGTGGTGGGCGCGGATGGCCGGCCGGTGGCGGGGGCGGTGGTGACGTTGGACGTGCCCGGCGCCAGCGCCGCGATACCGCGCGGGCCCTATGTGATGGCGCAGCACAACATCGCGTTCGAACCGCATGTCATCGTCGTGCCGGTCGGCGCGTCGGTGAGCTTCCCCAACCTCGATAAGGTTCGCCACCACGTCTATTCGTTTTCACCGACCAAGCGGTTCGACCTGAAGCTCTACGGCCATGACGAAACCCGCAGCGTGGTGTTCGACAAACCCGGCGTCGTCGCGCTCGGCTGCAACATCCATGATGCGATGAGCGGGTTCATCTACGTCGCCGCCACGCCCTATGCCGCGGTGACGGATGCCGCCGGTCGCATCGCCATCGACGTGCCGGCGGGTAAGGCCGTGCTGCACATCTGGCATCCCTCGATCCGGGCACCGGGTAACATGCTCAGCCAACCCGCGACCATTCCCGCGTCCGGGTTCAGCGGCACCTTCGGGCTGAAACGGTGAAGCGCGCGCCGTTCCACTTCACACAGCTCCGTACCAAGCTGGCGGTGCTGTATGCTGGGCTGTTCGCCGCGGGCATCGCGATCGTCTCGATCTTTGCGCAATTCGTCATCGAGGGGCAAGCGCAGCGATCCGCGACAGCCGAATTATCGACCGCGGGCGACGTCTACGACCGGTTGTGGACGATGCGCGAAAAGACCCTGTCCGCCGCCGGGGACGTACTGGCACGCGATTTCGGTTTCCGTTCGGCGGTGGCTAGCGGCGACGCGCCGACCATTGCCTCCGCGCTCGTGACGCTCAAGGCGCGTGCGGGGGTATCGACTGCGGCCGTCGTCGGGCTCGACGGTCGCGTCACCGGCGCATCCGGGCATCTGGCCGGCGCGATCGCACAACTCCCCACGACATTGCCGAATGGCCGCCGCGACGCTGTGGCGACGGTCGATGGCACGACGTATCGCTTCGTCGAATCGCCGATCCTCGCGCCGACCGAGATCGGCTGGGTGGTGTTCGCTGTAAAGCTGGACGGCCGCGAGATGCGCGCGCTCGAGACACTGTCCGCCATTCCGCTCACCGCGACGATCCTCCAGCGCGATGCAAAAGGCGCCTGGCGCGCGGTCGACGGATCGATCGCGCCCGATCGTGCGATCGACGATCTGATCGCGCAATCGCTCCGCGGCCGGATATTGTCCACGCTCGACCTGCGCGAGGGGCGCTCGTTCGCCATTGCGCGCCCGCTTGCCGGGCCGTCGGGGCCGCCGCAAGCCGCATTGCTGCTGCGCTATCCGACCAACCTCGCGCTCGCACCGTTCCGCCCGATCCAGATCGGGATCCTGATCGGTGGCCTGTTCGTCTTCCTGCTCGTCATCTGGGGGAGTCTGCGCCTCGCCAGCACCATCGCCCGCCCGATCGCCGCACTCCAGCGCGCCGCCCAGACCCTGGAGGAAGGCACGCGCACCGAAGTGGAGGTGACCGCGAACGACGAAATCGGTCGCCTCGGCGAAAGCTTCAACCGCATGTCGGCCGGCATCATCGAGCGCGAGCACCGCATCACACACCTTGCGTTCCACGATTCGCTCACCGACCTGCCCAATCGCGCCTTCTTCCGGCAGACGCTGGAACAGAGCATCAACCGCGTCGCGCGAACCGGCGAGCCGATCGCGGTGCTGTGCCTCGATCTCGACGGGTTCAAAGGCATCAACGATACGCTGGGCCATCCGGTCGGCGACGCGCTGCTGCGGCGCGTGAGCTCGGTGCTGGTCGATCTCGCCACCGACGGGCTCGTGGCGCGGCTGGGCGGCGACGAATTCGCGATCATCCTCGACGACGATTTCGATTCCGATCGCCCGCGCGCGCTGGCGCAATCGGTGCTGGATGCGCTGATCGACCCGGTCGAGGTCGACGGCCACACCATCCCGACGGGCGCGAGCCTGGGGATCGCGATGTATCCCAGCGACGGGCGCGATGCCGACCAGCTGATCAAGAACGCCGATCTCGCACTCTACCGCGCCAAACAGGACGGACGCGGCGTGTTCCGTTTCTTCGAACCCGCGCTCGATCAGGCGGCGCGGGCCCGGCGGCAGCTCGAGCTCGATTTGCGCAATGCGCTCAAGAACGGCGAATTCCTGCTCAATTTCCAGCCGATCTTCGACCTGAAGGCGGATCGTATCGGCGGGTTCGAGGCGTTACTGCGGTGGGAACATCCGACACGCGGGCTCGTCTCGCCGGTGGACTTCATCCCGGTCGCCGAGGATACCGGGCTGATCGTCGCGATCGGCGCATGGGTGCTGCACGAGGCATGCCGCCACGCCATTTCCTGGCCGGAGCATGTGCGCGTCGCCGTCAACGTATCGCCGTTGCAATTCCGCAATTCCGGCTTCTCCGCGCTCGTTCTTCAGGCGCTGGCGCGCAGTGGGCTGACCCCACAGCGGCTGGAGCTGGAAATCACCGAATCGGTGTTCCTGGACGGCGAGGCGCAGGTCGTCGCATTGCTGCATCAGTTGCGCAGCATGGGGATCCGCGTGGCGCTGGACGATTTCGGCACCGGCTATTCCTCGCTCAGTTATCTGCGCAGCTTCCCGTTCGACAAGATCAAGATCGACAAGTCGTTCGTCGACAGCGTCGCCAACGACAGCAGTTCGGCCGCGATCGTGCGCGCCATCGTCGATCTGGCCAACGCGCTACACATGGAGACGACGGCCGAGGGCGTCGAGGATTCGCACCAGCTTGCCGAACTGCGCGGACAAGGGTGCAGCAGCATCCAGGGATATCTGTTCAGCCGTCCGATCGACGCGGCGGCGGCGGCGCACATGATCAATGGGGCGAGTGGCCGCGCGGTCGCCGCGTGACGCCCCGTGACGCCGCGTGACGCCGCCTTCGTCCCGACACCAGCGAGCGCCACGCTGCGTTCCCGTCAGGCGATATGATAGCATCAAGCCACTGATTTGCATCAAGATTGACTTAACCGTCTCGTATATCTTTCGTGATAATCATCCGTTGTGAACCGACTTTCTCCTTCATTGCGCAGGCTCGCCGTCATCTCGCTGTGGCCGATCGCGACCGTCGCGGTGGCGCTGGCTTGTACTCTCCCGACGCCGACCGGGGCGATCCCGCTCGCGCTGCTCGTCGCGGCGCTGCTGGTGTGGAACGGCCGGCTCCGGCAGGTCATCGCGCAGGCGCAGGCACGGCTGACAAACGCGAACGCCACCGAGCCGCAAACGACACTGGACGATGGGCTCGATGCGATCGAGCAACGCCTCGCCGCGGTCGATCACCGGTTGGCCGCGACGCACCCGGTCAGCGGATTGCCGATGCGCGAGGCGTTGCTGGCGCATATCAACGCCGATCAGCACGGGTTACTGGGCGCGGTGGCGTTCGTCGATTTCGATCGTCTGACCGCGTTCGACCCTGTGCTGGGCGAGCGGGTCTTCGCGACGGCGACGGCACGTCTGCGGCGCATGCTGCCGCCGGGGCGGTTCCTCGCCCAGGTCGATCGCGGGCATGTCGGGATCTGGTTCGGCGACGACTTCTCCGACCGTGATGCGCGGGCCGAGCTCGACGCGATCTCCTATGCGCTAGGCGAGACGATCACTGAGCAGGGGCACGAAATTACCCCGCAAGTCCATGTCCGGCTCGCGCGGTTCGACCCGGGTGACGGGCTGACGGCCGCCGCGTTCCTCGCCCGTACGCTCGCGTCGTTCACGTTGAGCGGCGCGCAGAAATCGACGCTGACCGACGGCCCGCCCGTCGATCATGCCGCCGTCGCGCGCGATCGGTACGCGTTGGAGCAGGATCTGCGCCAGGCGATCGTGCGGCGCGAATTGCGGCTCGATTTCCAGCCGCTGATCGATGCGGCCAAGGGGACGGTCTGCGGCGCCGAAGCGCTGATCCGCTGGGACCATGCCGATCGGGGCGCGATATCCCCGGCGCGTTTCGTCCCGGTGGTCGAGGCGATGGGGCTGGCGAGCGAGATCGGCAACTGGGCGCTGAACGCGGCGGTGCGCACGGCCAGCGAATGGCGCGCGGCCGGGTTGCGCGACGTGTCGGTCGCGGTGAATGTGTCCGGGTTGCAGCTCGAACGCGACGACCTGCCGATCCTGGTCCAGCGCACGCTGCAACGCCACGACATGCCGGCGCGAGCGCTGGAAATCGAGCTGACCGAAAGCGTCGCGACCAGTGACGAGCGTCATTGCCGCGTGATCTTCGAACAGCTCCGCGCGCACGGCGTGAAGCTGGCGGTCGATGATTTCGGCACGGGTTATTCGGGCTTCAGCTCGCTGCGCGCGCTCGCGTTCGACAAGATCAAGATCGACCGCGAGTTCGTGACTGCGGTGCACACGCGCAGGGACAGCCAGGCGATCTGCCAGAGCATCATCGCGCTGGGGCGCGGGCTGGGCATCCGCGTGCTGGCCGAAGGCGTGGAAGAGCGCGCCGAATATGCGTGGCTGCGCCGCCACGGCTGCCATCACTTCCAGGGCTATTATTTCGGCCGTCCGATGAGCCCGGCGGCCTTCGTCGCCTTCGCGGGCGACACCGATACGCTGATCCGCCGGCTCGCGCTGGACATCGGCCCCAACCACCTGACCGAAAGACTGAGCGCATGATCCGTGTCACCCGATCGTATTTGTTGCTGGCCGCCGGCACGCTGACGCTGGCGGCGTGTTCGGGCGGGCCGTCGCACGTCAGGCACGCGCCGGCACCGGGCAGCAGCGTAGCCGCGTCGGAGAGCGACCAGATTTTCGACTTGCTCATCCAGGGCAAGGACGATGCGGCGCGCAAGCGGCTGAGGGCGATCCTCAAACGCGAGCCGATGAACGCACAGGCGCTGATGCTGCGCGATTCGATCGAGCGCGATCCAAAGGAATTGCTCGGCCCGCAAAGCTATCCCTATGCGGTGCACGAGGGCGATACGATCGTCACCTTGTCGCAGCATTTCCTCGGCAACCGGTTGAAGGCGATCCAGCTGGCGCGGTACAATGCGCTCGCCGCACCCTATACGCTGAGCGCGGGGCAACCGCTGCGCATTCCGGGTGAGCCGCCCCGGGTTGAGCCCGAACGGCGGCCCGAAGCGGCTCCATCCCGCCCGACGCCCGCGCCCGCAGCGCCAAAACCGAAGCCCGCCCTCGCC
>JALYTP010000092.1 GCA_030854225.1 Pseudomonadota bacterium | reverse complement strand
ATCGACGCGCTGGTGAATGCCTGATCGAGGCGCGCCGGCTTGCGCTCTCCTCCCCGCCCCGCTACGCGAACGCTTTAATGTCAGCATCCGATCATCGCCCCGCTGCCCTCATCGCAGGCGGCGCCGTGTTCCCGCACCGGCACCTGACCGGAATCGACGGATTGCAGCCGCACGAAATCCTCTTCCTGCTGGACGAGGCGGAGCAATGGGTCACGGCGAACCGCGCGAGGGCAACGCCTGACAAACGGCTTGCCGGCCTCACCCAGATCAACGCCTTTTTCGAGAATTCGACCCGCACCCTGTTGTCGTTCGAGATTGCGGGGAAGCGGCTCGGCGCCGACGTCGTCAATATGCACGCGGCGCAGAGTTCGGTGAAGAAGGGCGAGACCCTGATCGATACCGCCATGACCTTGAACGCGATGCGCGCCGACGTGATCGTCATCCGTCACATGAGGTCGGGCGCGGTACGGCTGATCGCCGACAAGGTCGATTGCGCGGTGCTCAACGCGGGCGACGGCAGCCACGAACACCCGACCCAGGCGCTGCTCGACGCGCTCACCATCCGCCGCCGCCGCGGTGCGATCGCCGGGCAGCGCGTGGTGATCTGCGGCGATATTCTGCACAGCCGCGTCGCGCGGTCGAACATCCTCGCCCTCACCGCGCTGGCCGCCGAGGTGCGGGTATGCGCGCCGGCGACGTTGATGCCGGCGGCGATCGAGCGGCTGGGCGTCACGCCCTTCACCGATTTCGACGCTGCGCTCGACGGTGCGGACGTGGTGATGATGTTGCGCGTGCAACACGAGCGTATGACGGGCGGCTTCATTCCTTCGTCGCGCGAATTTCACCTCCGCTACGGCCTGACGATGGACCGACTGTCGCGGGCAAAGCCCGATGCGCTCGTCATGCACCCCGGCCCGATGAATCGCGGGGTCGAGATCGATTCGGCCGTAGCCGACCATGTCGAACGTTCGGCGATCACCGAACAGGTTGAAATGGGGGTGGCCGTACGCATGGCATGCCTCGACGTACTAACGCGGCGCGCTCGCGGCGTGGCGGGGTGGGCATGATCCGCGCGTGGCGTAGCGCTGGCAGCGACCGGATCGCGCTGGTTACCGAGGGCGAGTGGATCGTCGCGACCGATGTCGCGGAAGCGCCGGACGGTGCCGAGATCATTGCGGTCGAGGGTGTGATCCTGCCCGCGATCATCGATCTGGGGGTGTTCGCGGTCGATCAAGCCGCATGTCGCGCTGGCGGCATCGTCCGCGTCGGGTTGATGCCCGATCAATCCCCGGTGCTCGACGATCCCGGCATCATCCAGCGCGCGGCGTATATGGGCAAACCGCATTTGTGGATCCATCCGATCGCCGCCGCGACGCGCGGTCTGGCAGGGGTCGAACTCGCTGAAATGGCAATCGCGCGCGATGCCGGCGCTCGTGCCGTCGCGACGGGGCGCGGATGGATCGGCGATTCGGGCGTGATGCGCCGCGTGCTCGCTTACGCGCGCGACTGCGGCCTTACGGTCATCACCCACGGCGAGGATGGCGGGCTGGCTGGTGCGGGGGTGGCGACGGAGGGCGAGACCGCCACGCGGCTCGGCCTTCCCGCGGCCCCCGCCAACGCCGAAGCGCTGGCCATCGCGCGCGACTTGATCCTGACGGAAGAAACCGGCGCACGGCTCCACGTCCGCCAGGTAACCACCACGGCGGGGTTCGAGTTGATCCGGCGGGCCAAAGCGCGCGGCGTCGCGGTGACGTGCGGGATCACGCCGGCCCATTTCCTCCTCTCCGATATCGCGATGAGCGATTTCCGCACCTTCGCGCATCTATCCCCCCCACTGCGCAGCGAAGCCGACCGTCAGGCCGCGCTTGCCGCCGTTGCCGACGGGACGGTCGACGTGATCTGTTCGGGGCACGATCCGCGCGGGCCGGAGGAAAAGCGCTTGCCCTTCGCCGATGCCTCACCGGGCATGTCGGGAGCCGAGACGCTGCTCGCGCTGTCGCTCACGCTGGTGCGCGATGGCATCGTCACGCTCGAACGCCTGTCGGTACTGCTGGCGACCAATCCGGCGGGGATATTGGGCCTCGATGCCGGCACGCTGGCACCCGGCAAACCGGCAGATTTCATGGTGCTGGACGTGGATACGCCGTGGCAGATCGACGCCGACCGCTTCGTCGCCCGCGCGGGCAACACGCCCTTCGACAAGCTGCCGGTACAGGGAAAGGTACGCCGCCTGTTCAAAGGCGGCGCGGAGATCCTTTAGCGCGAAGCCAGTTTCTGGCCCTGTGCGACCCAGGCCACGGCCTGATCGCCAGCACCGGCGCGCACGAAGCACTTGCCACCATGCGAGCGATAGCGGCCGCATAACGATGCGGCATCGGCATGGGTGAACCCGCCGACCGACAGCCGGTAGAACTTGCCGCCATTGCCGGTGAAATCCATCCCCGAAGGCGTGTGAGCACCGACCCCTGCAAAACGGCGCTTGATCCGGTTCCAGCCATCCTTGGCAACCCCGGCATTCTCATACGCGCCAAGTTGGACGTAGAACGTGCCGCTGGCGAGCGGCTTCGGCGCGAAACGCGATGCGGCGGCGGCAGACGGGGCGGCATCGCGCACCGCGACAGTCGCGACGGCTTTGGCTGACATGGCGGCGGCGGCTGCCTTGATCGGCGCGGCCACCCAGGTTGGAAGTGCCTGAACCACTTCGTGGCGCGGGGCGAATTGTACCATCGGCGCGCCCGCTACTGCAGGCGTCGCGACCGGGATAGCAGCTGTAACAACCGTGTCAGCGACCGCTGGCGTCACCGCCGCTGCGACCGCCACCGGCGCGGCGGCATTCAGCGCCAGCGCCACCGGCTGGCCGTGATCTTCGACCGGCGTCACGCCGAGCAGGGACGCAACCTGGTCATAAGCCGCATGCGGCCTGGCGAAGGCGGCCCATTGTTCCATCCGCTGGTCGACTTCGTTTGGAGCGACATCGTAGGAGACGATGCTACGCGATTCCTGCCAGCGACCGGCCAGCGCCAGCGCGAGTGCAAGGTTCTGGCGGGCCTTGGCATCACCTTCGCTCGATCGCACGACTGGCACCAGCACCGCGATCGCACCGTTGGGATCACCCGCCAGCGCCATCGCCAGGCCGCGATCGCTCGCGGCAAGGGTGGATTTGTGCGTATCGAGCGTCTTGCGCGCACCGTCCCAATCGCCGGTGGCGATCTGCGCCAGCGCAAAATTGAGCGCCGCCTTGGCATTGTCTGGCTCAAGGCTCAACGCATCGGCGAAGGCATCGCGCGCCGAGGTGAACCGCCCGGCCTTGAGATAGCTCTGCCCCAGCAGCACGCGGTAATCGGCGACCTGCGGACGGGTCGACACCGCGGCTTCGGCCGAAACCACCGCCGCATCCGCATTGCCCTTACCAAGCATGTCCTGCGCCTTGACGGCGTCGGCCATCGCCTGCTTTTCACCCTGCGACGCATCGCGCGCGCTGGCGAATGCGACACCGCCGTGGCGGGGGTTGCCGCCGACCAGAACGGCCAGGACCAGCGCCGAGGCGCCGACGGTTACAAGAGCGCGGGTGTTCATCGTGATTCCCCCAAGAGATCAGCGCGTTTTCTTGCCCGGCGGAAGCTGGCGAACCAGATCCTCCACTTCGGGCAGCGATTGCAGATAGGCGTCGAGCGCATCGGTCACGAGCGCCTGAGCCGACCGGTTGCACAGCGCACTGGCAAGGCGCAGGCGCAGGTGGCGATCCTGATCGAGCCGCAGCGTAAACGCGGCCTTTGGCCGCTTGCCGTGCGTCTCGCGGTCGATCCGTGCGGCGGTTGCGACCGATACCGATTTCACCGCGGCGGGCGCCGATACCGGTCCGGCAACAGTCGCCGGCTCGGGTTCGTATGCTTCCGGCTCCGGCGCGACCGGTGCAGACAAGGGCGCTGGTACGGGCGCGAATTCCTCGTGCAGTGCCTCGCGTTGCAGCAAGACGGGCGGCACCTCGGCAACGGCGGCAATGGCGGCAACGGCGGAAGCGTCGGCGTTGCTCGGCATCAGCGCCTCGTCATGGCCCATGTCGTTCCAGCCGAGATCGTCCTGCGCGCCCGGCGGCGCGCCGAACCCGCCAAACCCTTGCGGGCGCATTGCCGGGCGGGCGTGGCCTTTACGCGCCAGCAACCCCGAAGAGAGCGACGCGAGCGGTTTCTGATTGCCCATGATCGACATGGTTCAGCCCATCACCCGGCGACCGAAGCCACCCATTTGCGTGCGTTGCGCGGCAAAGCCATTCGGCGCGGCGGGCGCGGCGAACACCGTGCGGCGGAAATTCTTTTCCAGCCGATCCGAGATATAACTCCACAATTGCTGGATTTCCTGGCTCGATCGGCCCTTGCCGTCGACCTCCATCACAGTCCGTCCGTCGATCATCGATGCGGCGAAATCGGTGCGGTGGTGGACGGTGATCGGCGCGACGGTGCCGTGCTGAGACAGCGCGACCGCGGCTTCGCTGGTGATCTTGGCCTTGGGCGTCGCGCCGTTGACGACGAAGATCAGCGGCTTGCCGGCGCGCTCGCACAGATCAACAGTGGCGCCGACGGCGCGAAGGTCGTGCGGGCTGGGCCGCGTCGGCACGACGATCAGTTCGGCGACCGCGATCACGCTCTGGATCGCCATCGTGATGGCGGGGGGCGTATCGATCATCGCGAGCTTGAAACCCTGCTGACGCAGCACCTCCAGATCGGAGGCGAGCCGCGCGACCGTGGTCTGCGCGAACGCCGGATATTCGGTGCTCCGCTCGTTCCACCAGTCAGACAGCGACCCTTGCGGATCGATATCGATGAGGACGACGGGGCCCGCCCCGGCCAGCTGTGCCTGAACGGCCAGATGCCCGGATAGCGTGGTCTTGCCCGACCCGCCCTTTTGTGATGCCATCGCGAGGACGCGCATGATGCCCCTTCGAACTCCCGCTATTCGACAGGTGAAATGCCACGCCAGAGGTCAAGAATTGGTAAACGAAGCCCAGATTAACATTAGGGCGACCGCGGCTCATTTGTGTTCCGTGCCAACGACTTTGCGCCAGAGCGCCGAAAAAGGCATGATCGCGCATCCGCAAGGCAGGAGATAGCGATGCGCAGGATGATCCAGTCGGGGGCATGGCTCACCACAGCGTTGGCAATTGCCTCCGTCGCTCCCGCGCTCGCCCACGCGCAGACGGTGCCTGACGCCAAGACCGGGGTCGAGGCATGGAGCCGTGGGGACCATGAAGGCGCGGTGGCGATCTGGCGCAAGGCGGCACAGGCGGGCGATGCCGATGCGCAGTTCGACCTCGGCCAGGCTTACACGCTCGGCAACGGCGTATCGAAAGATCCGGCGATGGCGCTGTCATGGTTCGGCAAGGCGGCGATGCGGGGCCATGTCGAGGCACAGACCAATTACGGCATCGCGCTGTTCCGCGCGGGACGCCGCGACGAAGCACGACCGTGGCTGGAGAAATCGGTCGCGCGCGGCGATCCGCGCGCGCAGCTCATCTATGGCACGATGCTCTACAATGGTGATGGCGTGCCGCGCGACATGGTGCGCGGTTATGCGCTGATCGTGCGCGCGTCGGCATCGGGGCTGCCGCAGGCCGCGTCGGTGCAGGGACAGATGGACAAGACCGTATCCGAGGCGGATCGCCGCAAGGGGCTGGATCTCGCGCGGCAATATGAGGCCGAACAACGACGCCCCGCGCTCCCGCCGGAACTCGCACAGCCCGACCAGCACGTTGCGATACAAACCGCCCCGCTGCCGCCATCCACCCCGCCGCGCGGCTCGCGGTCAACGCCAGTCGCAGTGGCGCCCGCGCCACGCCCCGCGCCTGTTGCCGCGACGCGCCCTAGCGGCAACTGGAAGCTTCAGCTTGGCGCGTTCGGCGATCCGGCCAATGCGCACCGGTTATGGGGTCAGGTCGGTGGTCGTTTCGCGGGACGAACCCCGCTCTACCTGAAGGCCGGTTCGCTGACCCGCCTGCTCGTCGGTCCCTATGCGTCGAAGAGCGAAGCAGAAGCCGCGTGCGGCGCGGTAAAGCCTTGTGTCCCCGTCGTGCCTTAGCCGACCACCCAATCCTTCCGCGCAATCCCCTGCGCGTAAAGCAAGGCCGTCAAGTCGTTATGATCGATTCGCGCGGCCGCGGCGGCCGCTACGACCGGCTTGGCATGATATGCTACGCCAAGCCCGGCCTG
>JALYTP010000091.1 GCA_030854225.1 Pseudomonadota bacterium | reverse complement strand
GGTCGGGCCAGACATAGGCTTTCAGGCGCGCGGCGACCGCCGGATCGGTCACGTCGCGCGGATTGACGTCGCAGCCGCGCGTCGAGACGATCTCGATCGCCGGCACCTCGGGGGGCTCACCGCGCCAGTCGGGCGTGATGGTCAGCGGCGCGTCCGCCGGGCCGACGATCGCCCCGCCAAGATCGAAGCGGTAGCGATCGATCAGCAGGTTGAGCCCGCCGCTCGATCCGATCTCGAGCACCTCCAGCTTCGGCCCATATCGCGTTGCGATCGCCATCAGCCCGACGATCAGCGCCGCTGACCGCCCCGGCTCGTTGGTTTGCGGCGGTCCGTCGAGCCACGGCATCAGGTCCGCCTCGTGCGCGGCCATGACACGCGCGAGCGTCGCGGCGATCGCGTCGGCGTCGGTCACGCGGCCCGCATAAATCGCCGCCAGCCCGTCATCCTTGCCCGCCAGCACCAGCGCGTGCAGCCCGCCGAACAGGCGCAGCGGCAAGGCATCGCGCGTCGGCTCGCCCGGCCAATCGAGGATGCGCGCGCCGACCGCGGTGTCGCGCGTCAGCCGCGCCGCGATGCTACCGCACATCCGGGCATA
The DNA here is from genome assembly GCA_030854225.1 of Pseudomonadota bacterium. Taxonomy (GTDB): domain Bacteria; phylum Pseudomonadota; class Alphaproteobacteria; order Sphingomonadales; family Sphingomonadaceae; genus Sphingomonas. The sequence continues at coordinate 5,648 of JALYTP010000091.1, read as the reverse complement.
GATCGGCGCGGCATTGGTATCGCAATAATGACGCTGGATCAGAAACGCGCCCCGATTGTTCTCTTCGCTCGCCATGCCTTGCCTCCATCGGCGCGCGTGTTGCGCCTGCGAACGCCCCCAAGTAAAGCCCCGCACGCCATGAAGCCGCCGCTGATCATCGCCGTCCCCAAGGGCCGCATCCTCGCCGAGGCCGCGCCCCTGCTCGCGCGCGCCGGGATCGTGCCCGTGGCGGCGTTTTCGGACGAGGACAGCCGGCTCTTGCGCTTCAAGACCAGCGACCCCGGCATCGACCTGATCCGCGTGCGCGCGTTCGACGTCGCGACCTTCGTCGCGCACGGGGCGGCGCAGGCGGGGATCGTCGGGTCGGACGTGCTGGCCGAATTCGCCTATTCCGAACTTTACGCGCCGGTCGATCTCGGCATCGGCCATTGCCGCCTGTCGGTCGCCGAGCCCGCCGACATGGCCGCCAGGGACGATCCGCGCGGCTGGAGCCATGTTCGCGTCGCGACCAAATATCCCCACGTCACGCAAGCGCATTTCGAGGCGCGCAGCGTGCAGGCCGAATGCGTCAAGCTGAACGGCGCGATGGAGCTGGCGCCCACGCTCGGCCTCGCGCCGCGCATCGTGGACCTCGTTTCGTCGGGGCGAACGCTCAAGGAAAACGGCTTGGTCGAGGTCGAGCGGATCATGGACGTGACCAGCCGCCTGATCGTCAACCGCGCCGCGTTCAAGACGCGCAGCGACGTGGTGGCGTTGGTCGAGGCGTTCCGGCGGGCGGTGACGTAATGGCCGGATCACCCTCACCCTTCCGGCGCTACGCGCCTCCCTCCCTCTCCCGATGGGAGAGGGAGGGAGGCCGCTCGGCAGAGCCGCGTGGGAAACGTGAGGGCGACGTCCGTCGATGATCCGCCTCTCCACCTCCGACCCCGGCTTCGAGCGCGACTTCACCGCCTTGGTCAACGCGCGGCGCGAGGCCGATGCCGATGTCGCGCGAGACGTGCGCACGATCGTCGCATCCGTGCGCGACGAGGGCGATGCCGCGCTTGCCGCCTTCACCAGGAAGTTCGACGGGCACGATCTGAACGAGACCGGCTGGCGGATCGAGAAGGCCGATTGGGTGGCGGCACTCGACGGCCTCGCGCCCGATCTGCGCGCCGCGCTCGAACTCGCCGCCGCCCGCATCACCGCCTACCATGTGAAGCAGCACCCCGCCGACAGCGACGACACGGACAGCGCCGGGGTCCGCCTCGGCGCGCGGTGGAATGCGATCCAGAATGCCGGTATCTACATCCCCGGCGGCCGCGCGGCCTATCCCTCATCGGTGCTGATGAACGCGATCCCCGCCAAGGTCGCCGGGGTCGAGCGGCTGGTGATGGTCACGCCGACCCCGAATGGCGAGATCAACCCGCTCGTCCTCGCCGCCGCGCAGATCGCGGGCGTCGACGAGGTCTGGCGCATCGGCGGCGCGCAGGCGATCGCCGCGCTCGCTTATGGCACGGGCCGCATCGCGGCGGTCGATGTCGTCACCGGCCCGGGCAACGCCTGGGTCGCCGAGGCGAAACGCCAACTCTACGGCGTGGTCGGGATCGACATGGTCGCAGGGCCGAGCGAGATCGTCGTCGTCGCGGATGGCCAGAACGACCCCGAATGGATCGCCGCCGACCTGCTCAGCCAGGCCGAGCACGACCCGACCAGCCAGTCGATCCTGTTCACCGACGATGCCGCCTTCGCGAAGCGCGTCGCCGAGGCGGTCGATCTCCAGATCGGCACGCTCGACACCGCCAACGTCGCCCGCGCCAGCTGGGACGCGAACGGCGCGATCATCCTCACCGCCACCCTCGAGGAAGCGATTCCACTGGTCGATCGCCTCGCGCCCGAGCATCTCGAACTCGCCTGCGACGACCCGCAGGCGCTGTTCGACCGCATCCGCCACGCTGGCTCCGTGTTCCTAGGCCGCCATACCCCCGAAGCGGTCGGCGATTATGTCGCCGGGGCCAACCACGTCCTCCCCACCGGCCGCCGCGCGCGCTTCGCCAGCGGGCTGTCGGTGCTCGATTTCATGAAGCGCACGAGCTTCCTCCAGTGCGACGCGGCCGCGCTCGCCGCGATCGGCCCCGCCGCCGTGGCACTGGCACTGGCCGAAGGGCTCCCGGCGCATGCGCGCTCGGTCGCCCTTCGGTTGCGCGGGTCTTAGGCGGCCGGTTCGGCTTCAGCTTTCGTATTGAGCGACGAGGTGGCCATCTTGGTCAGCTTGTCGTCGGTGGCATATTCCTCGTCGAGCGTTTCCTTGAGGATCGCCGCGGCGTCGCCTCGTCCCAGCGTCTTGGCCCACGCGATCAGCGTGCCGTAGCGGGTGATCTCGTAATGCTCGACCGCCTGCGCCGAAGCGATCAGCGCCGCGTCGAGCACAGCCTTGTCGGCAATCTCGCCCGCCACTTCATTGGCTTCCTTGATGATGCCGTCGATCGCCGGGCACGTCGCGCCCTTGGGCTGCTCCCCGATCATGTCGAACACGCGCTCGAGCCGCACGATCTGGCCCTCGGTCTCGGACAGATGCGTCTGGAAACCCTGTTTGAGCGCCGGCGCGGTGGCTTTCTCGATCATCGTCGGCAACGCCTTGGTGATCTGCTTCTCGGCGTAATACACGTCCTGCAACTGGTGCAGGAACAGGTCTTCGAAGGTTTCGATATCCTTGGTGAACAGGCCCATGACGATCCTCGATTGGTTGACGGGTGAACGAAGGCCCGCAGCGAAGGCGGACCCGACCGACCAACGGCTCGGGAGATCGACGGTTGCGCGCGGCGCGGTGCATTTCTAGCTGATCGACATCAACCGCCCGCCGGCGATCGCCTGCGCGCCAGGGGTGCCCCCCGGTCCGCGCGTCGCTATAGGCAGGGGCATGTCCAGCACCGAACCCCGCTCGAGCGCCCACGCCGCCGGCACCTTCACCTTTCCCGGCACCGACCGCACCGTGAGCCGCATGGGATATGGCGCGATGCGATTGCCCGGCCCGCAGGTCTGGGGGCCGCCCTGGGACCCCGACGCCGCGATCGCGGTGCTGCGCGAGGCGGTGGCGATGGGCATCGACCATATCGATACCGCCGATTTCTACGGCCCGGACGTGTCGAACGAGCTGATCCGAGCGGCGCTCTCGCCGTACCCGGCCGTCCTGACGATCGTCACCAAGATCGGTTTCCGGCGGGGCGACGACCGATCGTGGCAGCCGGCCAGCGATCCCGCCTCGCTGCGCCATTCGGTCGAGAACAACCTCCGCGTCCTCGCGCTGGACGCGCTGCCGGTCGTCAATTTGCGCCTCGGCGGGCCCGGGGGGACGATCAGCGACGCCTCGGTGCGCGAACCGCTCGCCTCGGTGCGCGCGCTGCAAGACGAAGGGCTGATCGGGCATATCGGCGTCAGCAACGTCAGCGCCGCGCAGGTCGAGGAGGCGCTGGAGATTGCGCCGATCGTCTGCGTGCAGAACCATTACAACCTCGCGCACCGCACCGACGATGCGCTGATCGACCGGCTCGCCGCGCGCGGCATCGCCTTTGTGCCGTTCTTCCCGCTCGGCGGCTTCTCGCCGCTCCAGTCCGACGCGCTGTCGGGGGTGGCGACCGATCTCGCCGCGACGCCGATGCAGGTCGCGCTCGCCTGGCTGCTCCAGCGCGGCGACAATATCCTGCTGATCCCCGGCACCTCGTCGGTCGCGCATCTGCGCGAGAATGTCGCGGCGGCATCGCTGGTGCTGCCGGCCGACGCGGTCGCCACGCTCGATCGGATCGGGGCGGCGGTCGCGGCGTGAGGTTCTCGGCGATGCCGGGGTGACGTGCGCCGTCCGCCTCGCTACACGAGCGCCCATGTCCCGCACCGCCACTCGTTCGCGCGAACGCGCCGCCGCGCGCCTCGCCGCCGTCCAGGCGCTCTATCAGCACGAGATGGAGGGCACCGCCGTCCCGCAACTGCTCCACGAATTCCATCAGCACCGGCTCGGCGCGACGATCGAGGATGCCGATTACGCCGAGGCCGAGGTGGATTTCTTCGACGATGTGGTGACCGGCACGACCGCGCGTCAGGCGGAGATCGACGGCATCGTCGCGGGCAAGCTCGCCGCCGGCTGGAGCCTCGAGCGCCTCGACCGCGCGATGCGCGCGATCCTGCGCTGCGGCACCTACGAACTGCTCGCCCGCCCCGACGTGCCGAGCGCGACCGTCATCACCGAATATGTCGACGTCGCCCACGCCTTCTTCGAAAAGCGCGAGGCGGGGTTCGTCAACGGGTTGCTCGATGCGGTGTCGAAACAGGTGCGCGGCTAGATCGGCGCGGACCCGAAGCGCGCGCCGCGGTCCCGCTGTCCCTGCGTGCGCGGGACCATGATTATCACGCCGCACGCCGTTCCAGATCGAGCAGCCATTCCTTCGCCGCCAACCCGCCCGCGAAACCGGTCAGCGCGCCGGTCGATCCGATCACGCGGTGGCACGGCGCGATGATCGAAATGGGGTTCTTCCCGTTCGCCGCACCCACCGCGCGCGCTGCGGTCGGCCGCCCGATCTGCACCGCGATCTCGCCGTAACTGCGCGTCTCGCCGAACGGGATGGTGAGCAAGGCGGCCCAGACCGATTTCTGGAAGGCGGTGCCGGCGGGATCGAGCGGGACGGTGAAACCGGTCAGCGTCCTGGCGAAATAGGCGGTGAGTTGGCGGGCGGTGTCGATCAGCACCGGATGACCTGGCTGTTCGACCATCTCGCCCAGCCGGACGCGCGCGGGATCGTCATTCTCCCACAGGATCGCGGCCAGCCCGACGTCGCTCGCGACCAGCTTGAGCTGGCCGACCGGCGAGGGGATCGTCATGTACGCATAGGCCATCCTGCATCTCCTTGTCGTCCGCAGCGATACGCGACGGCGCGCCACACCGCGTCCCGAACCTTGCGCTCAACATCGGAACCTCAGTCGCGAAACGGCGCGGCGATCTCGTCGCGCACGCGGAGCAACTTGCCCGTCGCGCGGTCGATCAGCGCCCAGGTCGTCACCGCCTCGACCTTCACCTTGCCGTCCGCGCCGGTGAAGCGCACGTTGCGATCGAACCGTGCGCCCTGCGGCGGTTTGTCGACCCACGTCTCGCCCGTCACCGTTTCGCCCGCGCCGACATTGCCGCGATAATCCACCTCGTGCCGCGTCACGACCCAGACATGGGCCGCCTGATGCTCGGCCGGCGCGACGGCCGCCCAATGCGCGGTCGCAATCTGCTGGATCCACCGCACCCACACCGCATTGTTGACATGGCCGAGCTCGTCGATGTCGGCAGGCGTCGCGGTGAAGGCCAGACGGAACCTCACTCCTCGATACCCAGTTGCCACAGCACGAAGGCATGTTCCTCCGCCGACTCGCGCAGGCTGTCGAACCGCCCCGATTTGCCGCCATGCCCCGCGCCCATGTTGGTCTTGAGCAGCAGCACCTTGTCGTCGGTCTTGGTCGCGCGCAGCCTGGCGGCCCATTTGGCGGGCTCCCAATAGGTCACGCGCGGGTCGTTCAATCCGCCCGAGATGAACAGCGGCGGATAGTCGTGCGGCGCAACTTGATCGTACGGCGAATAGGAGCGGATGAGTTCGAACGCCGCCTCGTCCTCGATCGGGTTGCCCCATTCGGGCCAT
>JALYTP010000090.1 GCA_030854225.1 Pseudomonadota bacterium | reverse complement strand
CCTCCAAGGGCATCGCCGGGGTGCCGCGCGCCAGCCTGGTGGTGATCGCCGCGACGCTCTCGCAATTCGGGCTGCCCGAATCCGGGTTGCTGCTGGTTCTTGCGATCGACCATTTCCTCGATATGGGTCGATCGGCGACCAACGTCGTCGGCAATGCGGTGGCGGCAACCGTCGTAGCGCGGTGGGAAGGTCGCCTCGCCCCCGCCGGCGAGGGCGTTACCGTTCAGGCGTAGGCGTAGGGCCCGCCCTTCGCGAGCGCCGCCCCATACGCCGGGCGGGCGTGGACCTTGTCGAGCCATGCGATCGTCGCCGGGCGCGACGCATCGAGCCCGGCACGGTTGCGCGCCGCCTCCAGCGGAAAGCTCATCATGATGTCCGCCGCGGTCATCTCGTCGCCCGCGAACCATGGCCGCTGCGCCAGCTCGAGCTCGACATAATCGAGATGCACGTCGATCATCGGCTGGATGCGCTTTTGCGCCGGTTTGCCGATCAACGGAATCCGGCCAAGCACCAGCTTGATGAGCAGCGGCGGCATCAGCGACCCCTCCGCATAATGCAGCCAGAACCGATAGCGCAGCGCCGCTTCACGGTGCGCGGGCGCTCCAAGCTTGCCGTCCGCCTTCTCGACCAGATATTCGACGACCGCGCCGGTTTCGGCGATCACGCGCGCGCCGGACGAATCGGTATCCTCGATCACCGGTGACTTGCCGAGCGGGTGGACGCGCTTGAGCTCAGGCGGGGCGAGCATCGTCTTGGCGTCGCGGCTATACCGTTTGATCTCATACGGCAGCCCGAGTTCCTCGATCATCCACAACACGCGCTGCGACCGCGAATTCTCGAGATGATGGACGACCAGGGTCATGCACGCGCTCCTAGTTCGCGGAAGCCGACCATAGCCACGCCGCGGCGGGAAAATCCACCGCCTCCGCCGTTGCGTGTCGTTCGATCACCACGCGCAGCCGATCGATCATTCCCGCGCGGTCACCGGGTGGCGCGGCGCGAAGCAACGGCGCGGCCGGGCCGATATGCTGAAAGAAATCGAGCGCATCGGCAACCGGATCGGCGCCCGATCCGCCCCGATACGTGAAGTCCACCGGCATGGGCGCATTGCTTTGCCAGCCCGTGGCCGACAGAATGGCTTCGACGAACGCGGGATCGGCAAAAGCGAACGGACCAGGCGCATAACCGGCGGGTCGCGGTGGCGGACCACCCAGGATCGCCACCGTGACGTCACTGACCCAAGGATTGAGCGCGGCCGCCCGGAAACAGGAGAATATCAGCCTCGCGCCTGGCTTGGCCGCTTGACGCAGCATGGTAAAACCGGCGCGAGGATCGTCGAAGAACATCACGCCGTGGCGCGAATACAGCAGGTCGGCCGGCGCCAGACCGGGCAAGGCGGCCTCAACGCCGCCCGCGCGGAACGACAGATTGGGATGCCCCGCTGCGCGTTCCCGCGCGACGTGGATCATTGCGGGCGACAGGTCGATGCCGGTGATCGATAGTGCCGGGCGCGCCGCCGCCAACGCAAGGCTCGTCGCCCCCGCACCGCAGCCGATATCGATCGCCCTGCCCGCTTCGGGCGCGGCGGCGAGGATCGCCGCGTCGAGGTGCAGCGCCAGGTTGGCGAAACTGCGATCGGTGCGTTGCCATTGGGCCGCCCAGGTGGTGCCCACGGAACCGGTCCATTCACGCGCGTCGGTCATACGAAATTCCCTGGCTGATCGATCGAGCTTAGCGCTGCGCCGTCGAAGTCGCAAAAGCCTCGCTGATGAAATCGATGACATAGCCCCAAACATGAAAGGCCCGCCGACGCGGGCGGGCCTTTCCAGGTGTTGCGACGGCGACAGGGGAGCCACAGCGCGCCGCGTAAAAATCAGAGCGAAATCATGGCAACGCCGCCGACACGATCAGCGGGCGACCGCTGCGATCAACGACCGGTCAGAGATCGCTCTCTTCCGAAGGGCCGACCATCATTTCCTCGGCGACCGCATCGGTGCGGGTGCGGATCGCACGTTCCAGGCGATCGGCCATTTCGGGATTTTCCTTGAGGAACACCTTGGCGTTCTCACGACCCTGTCCGATGCGTACGCTGTCATAGCTGAACCACGCGCCCGATTTCTCGACCAGCCCCGCCTTGACGCCGAGGTCGAGCACTTCGCCGATCTTGGAAATACCCTCGCCGTACATGATGTCGAACTCGACCTGCTTGAACGGCGGCGCGACCTTGTTCTTCACAACCTTCACGCGCGTGGCGTTGCCGACGATATCGTCGCGATCCTTGATCTGGCCGGTGCGGCGGATATCGAGGCGGACCGAAGCGTAGAATTTCAGCGCGTTGCCGCCGGTCGTGGTCTCGGGATTGCCGTACATCACGCCGATCTTCATGCGCAGTTGGTTGATGAAGATCACCATGCAGCGCGAGCGGCTGATCGAGCCGGTCAGCTTTCGCAAACTCTGCGACATCAGCCGCGCCTGCAGGCCGACATGGCTGTCGCCCATCTCACCCTCGATTTCGGCACGCGGCACCAGCGCCGCGACCGAATCGATCACCAGCACGTCGATCGCGTTCGACCGCACCAGCGTATCGACAATCTCGAGCGCCTGTTCGCCGGTGTCTGGCTGCGATACGATCAACTCGTCGATGTTGACGCCCAATTTCTTGGCGTACACCGGATCAAGAGCGTGCTCGGCATCGACGAACGCCGCGGTGCCGCCGCCACGCTGCGCCTCGGCGATGACGTGGAGTGCAAGCGTCGTCTTGCCCGAACTCTCGGGCCCGTAAATCTCGATCACGCGGCCGCGCGGCAACCCGCCGACACCGAGCGCAATGTCGAGCCCGAGCGAGCCGGTCGAGATCGTTTCGACCTGCATCGTCTCCTTCGAGCCCAGTTTCATCGCCGAGCCCTTGCCGAAGGCGCGGTCGATCTGCGCTAACGCCGCCTCGAGCGCTTTCGCGCGCTCGCCCGCGCTCTTGTCGTTGGAAAGTGCCATATCGCCGCCGATAACCTTCAGAGATGCCGCCATTGGTGCCTCCATTCGCCTAGCGCGAACCGCGTCCGCGTCAATCATGTTGGAGCGTGTATCTGATTTGTTCTGATGGAACAAGAGCGGAACGAAAATAATTCGCACGATGCGCAGTGACGAGGTCAGGCCTTGCGCGCGCGGGTCGGTCGCGCGATGCAGAGCGGCATGACGACCGACCTGTCCGCCTTCATCACCGCCCTCCCCAAGGCCGAGCTCCACCTGCATATAGAGGGGAGCCTGGAGCCCGAGCTGATGTTCGCGCTGGCCGCGCGCAACGACGTGACGATCCCGTTCCGGTCGGTCGAGGAAGTGCGCGCCGCTTACTCGTTCTCGAACCTTCAGGACTTTCTCGACATCTATTATGCCGGGGCGAGCGTGCTGGTGAACGAGGTGGACTTCCGCGATCTCGCGCTTGCCTATTTCGATCGCGCGGCGGCGGACGGGGTGGTGCACGCCGAAATCTTCTTCGATCCGCAAACCCACACCGATCGCGGGGTCGCCTTCGATACGGTGATCCGGGGGCTGCTCGCGGGGATGGCGGCCGCCGAGGCGAAGCACGGCCTGACGTCGAAGCTGATCCTGTGTTTCCTGCGGCACCTGGACGAGAAAGCCGCCTTTGCGACGCTGGCGATGGCGGAGCGCTGGCTCGACCGGATCGCGGGTGTCGGGCTCGATTCGTCGGAAGTCGGCCACCCGCCGGAAAAGTTCGCCCGCGTGTTCGCCGCCGCACGGGCAAAAGGGTTGCGACTGGTCGCGCATGCCGGTGAGGAAGGGCCGCCCGCTTATGTCTATCAGGCGCTGGATGTGCTGGGCATCGACCGCCTCGACCATGGCAACCGCGCGATCGAGGACCCGGTGCTCACCGCGCGGTTGGCGCGGACGGGGATGACCCTGACGGTCTGCCCGCTCTCCAACGTCAAGCTGCGCAACGTTGCCTCGATGGACGCGCATCCGATCGGCCGGATGCTGCGCGCAGGGCTCCGTGCGACGATCAATTCCGACGACCCGGCTTATTTCGGGGGGTATATCGGCGAGAATTACCGCGCGGCGGCCGAGGCGATAGGGCTCGGGAAGCGCGAGCTTGCGACGCTCGCCCGCAATTCGTTCCTCGGGTCGTTCCTCGATGACGACACCGTGGCGATGCACTGCGCGCGGCTTGACGCCTTCGTCGCGGCGCACGGCTGATGCCGATCTTCACGCCGATTACGCACGACGCCTTCGTCGCGCAGGTTCACGCGCTTGCCGGGGCGATCGGGAACGACGACTGGACGCCCGGCTTCATCATCGGCATCGGGCGCGGCGGGCTCGCGCCGGCCGTATATCTCAGCCACGCGACGGGGCTGCCGATGCTGTCGGTCGATCATTCGTCGCGGGTCGAGGATTTCTCCGACGCGCCGCTGGTGCGGCTGGCGGCGCGGACGCGCGCGGGCGAGCGGTTGCTGTTCGTCGACGACATCAACGACAGTGGCGCGACGATCGGCAAATTGCGCGCTGCGCTGGCCGCGGCAGGCGCGGTAACCGGAAGTATCCGGTTCGCGACGCTGCTCGACAACAGCCGGTCGAGCCAGCGGGTCGATTATAGCGCCGGGACGATCGACCGGCGCGTCCGCAAGGATTGGTTCGTGTTCCCCTGGGAAGCGGTCGCGCCGCAGGCGTCGCTCGATGCGGACGCCGCCGACATGCCCGACCGGATCGCCTAGCCCAGCGCGGCGAGGGCCTTTTCGACCCCGTCCATCGTATAGGGCTTGGCCAGTCGCGGGCGATCGGCATGGCCGTCACCGGTCTCATCCCCGCCGCTCGACAATATGAACGGAATGCCCTTTGCCGCCAGCGCATCGGCCACCGGCCAGCATTTCTCGCCGCCGGACAGATTCACGTCGAGGATCGCCGCCTCGATATCCTCGGCCTCGATCGTGGCGAGCGCGGCGGTGACGCCGTCGCAGGTCGCGACATGATGCTTGCCGAGTGCGTCGAGCACGTCCTCGAGCATCATCGCGATCAGGGGCTCGTCCTCGACGATGAGGATGCGCTGCACTCCGCTCATCCCGCGCCCCTAGCCGGTCGCAAGACCTGTCGCCAGATCATTTCGCGGCCAGAACGCCGCGCGCCGCCTCGGCCAGTTCCTGCACCGAGAAGGGCTTGGCGAGGAACGCGACGTTGTCGAGGTCGATCGACTTGCGCAACTGCTCCTCGGCGTAACCCGACATAAACAGGATCGGCAGATCAGGGTAACGCGCGCGGACGCGGCGCACCATCGTCGGGCCGTCCATCAATGGCATGACGACATCGGAAATGAGCAGATCGGGCCTGTCGCTCTTCCCAAGCAATTCGAGCGCCGCCTCGCCGTTTTCGGCGGTCAGCACGGTATAGCCCTGCCGCGTCAGCGCGCGTTCGGCGACGACGCGGACCATGTCCTCGTCCTCGACTAGCAAGATCGTCCCGGTGCCCCACAAATCGCTGGGCTTCTCCTTCGGCGGGGCGACAATGGCCTTCGTGCTTTGCAGGGCGCTGTGCACCGGCAGGTAAATCGTGAACGTCGCGCCGCGCCCCGGTCTCGAATCGGCGAAGATGTAGCCGCCCGATTGCTTGACGATACCGTACACCGTCGACAGTCCGAGCCCGGTGCCCTTTCCGATTTCCTTGGTGGTGAAGAACGGCTCGAAGATCTTCGGCAGCACGTCGGGCGGGATCCCCTCACCGGTATCGGCGATTTCCAGCGCGATGTAGTCGCCGATCGGAAGAATGTCCGATCCCATCTTGCGCACGGCGGTCGCACCGACCGAAAAAGTGTTGATCGACAGCGTGCCACCGCCGCGCGGGTCTTTCGACAGCATCGCGTCGCGCGCGTTGACCGCCAGGTTGACGACGACCTGTTCGAGCTGCCCTGGATCGGCGCGGACCGGGCCGAGATTGCGGCCATGCTTGACCGTCAGCGTCACCGTTTCGCCCAACAACCGCTTGAGCAGCTGCGACACCTCGGAAATGACGTCGGGCAGTTGCAGCACTTGCGGACGAAGCGTCTGCTGGCGCGAAAAGGCGAGCAGCTGGCGCGTCAGGCTGGCGGCGCGGTTCGAATTGGCGCGGATCTGCTGGATGTCGTCATAATCGCTGTCGCCGGGAGTATGGCGCATCAACATAAGGTCGCAGTGGCCGATGATCGCGGTCAGGATATTGTTGAAATCATGCGCGACGCCGCCGGCAAGCTGGCCCACCGCCTGCATCTTGGTCGCCTGCGCCACCTCGCGCTTGAGC
>JALYTP010000089.1 GCA_030854225.1 Pseudomonadota bacterium | reverse complement strand
GCGCGTAACGCTGCGGGTTGAGCGCATGGTCCAGCGCCTGATCCCATACCAGCGCCGATCCGGTGAGGCACAAGGGGATGATGAGGATCGCGAGGATCAGGCCGATCCATTTGTGGACCTGGAACCATGCGCGGCGCAGCGCCAGCTTGCTCATCGACGGCCCCGTCAAACCTGCGCCCAGCGGCGGAGAAGGTTGTGATAGATGCCGGTCAACCGCACGACGGTCGCGTCGCCATGGCCGCGATCGGCGGTGATGTCCTGTACCGCCGAATCGAGATCGAACAACGTTTGTCGCGCCTCCGCCTCGCGCACCATCGATTGCACCCAGAAGAAGCTCGCCACCCGCACCCCCCGCGTGACCGGGGCGACACGGTGCAGGCTGGAGGCGGGATAGAGCGCCATATGCCCGGCGGGCAGCTTGACCGATTGCTCGCCGAAGCGGTCCTCGATCACCAGTTCGCCGCCGTCATAATCGCCCGGATCGGCGAGGAACAACGTGGCGGACAGATCACTGCGGATACGGAAATCGCTGCCGCGCCGGATGCGGATCGCGGTGTCGACATGGCGCCCGAACGCCTGCCCGCCGGCATAGCGGTTGAACAGCGGCGGATAGACCTTGAGCGGCAGCGCGGCGGCGACGAACAGCGGGGAGGCGGACAGCGCATCGAGCACCAGTGCCCCGGCCCTGCGCGCCGCGTCCGATTCCTCGGGCAGCTGCTCGTTGCGCTTGGCGAGCGCGGATTGCGCGCCCGAGGTGGCGTTGCCGTCGATCCAGTCGGCACCGTCGATCAGCGCGCGGATGTCGGCGAGTTGCGCGGGCGACAGGATATCGGGAATATCGATCAGCATGGCGTGCTCTCGAGCTTTCCGGCGCCGATCAGCATCGCCTGCACCCCGCGCCGCCGGAACGCGGGCACGGCTGCACCGACGAGCCAGGCGCAGGCCTTGTCGACGAATGCCGGGGTCGCGCTCGCACCCGCGCGCCTGAGCCAGCCGACCGCTTCGTCGATCCGCCCCGCCGCGCCGAGCATCCGCGCATGGTTGAAGCACCCCCGGAAATCGCCGCCCTCGGCGGCGCGCGTGTAGCATCTGGCCGCTGCCTTCAGGTCGCGCGCCACCACCCAGCCGTCTTCATGGAAACTGCCGACGAAATTGATCGCCTTGGCCGCCGCCAGGGTCGATCCGGTCGCCGCCGTCTTGCGCAGCCAATCGAGCGCCGCCGCCTTGTCCTCGTCCACGCCGCGCCCCAGCGCGAGCGACGTCGCGTAATTGTACATCCCCCAATCGAGCCCCAGCCCCGCCGCGACGCGGTAGCAATCGGTCGCGCGCGCCTGATCGATCGCGGTGCCCCAACCGAGTTCGTAACACCGCCCGACCATGTTGACCCCGAGCGCATGATGCTGCGCCGCCGCGCGCACGAACCAGCCGAGCGCCGCCGCTGCGTCCTGCGCGACTCCGTTGCCGTCGAGCAGCATCTGAGCGAACACCGCCTGCGCCGCCGGCTCCCCGGCCTCGGCGCACGCCCGCACGAACGCCGCGCGCTCCTTCGGCGGAGCGCAAAGGCGCGCGGCGATCTCGTCGGGCGTGAGCGCGGTGATGTCCATCAGAAGGTCAGCGTGAGCGAGCCGAACACGGTGCGTCCCGGCGCGATCGTGGCGTAATGGTTGCTATAGGCCTGGGTATAATAGATCCTGTCGGTCAGGTTCTGCGCGTTGACCGAGACCACGACGCTCCGGCTCAGCTGATAGCTCGCGCGCGCGTCGAAGCGCCAGTAATCGGGCACGCCGCGCGACAATATGGTGGTCGCGGGGTTGATCGTCACCACCCCCGCCACCGTCTGGGTCGCGGTGCGGTTGTCGGCATAGCCGCCATATTGCCGCCCCATATAGATCGCGCTGCCGCCGATCTGGAGGCCGTGCAGCGGGCCGTGCTCGAAGGCATAATTGGTCGTCGCGGTGACGCTGTTCCTCGCGGTCTGCGGCACCTGCTTGCCGGTGTTGACCGAGGGGACATAGACGGTCTGCGCGGGGGCGGCGCCGTTGGCGGGCGCGGTCAGCGCGCTGTTGCCGCCGTCGATGATCCTGGGGTCGAGGTACGTATAGCCGCCGAACACCGTCCACCCGGTCAGGATCGTGCCGTTCGCGGTCAGCTCGATTCCGCGAATCCGCGTGCGACCGAGGAAGCCGACGGTATTCGCGTCGATCGTCACGCGGGCGTTGCGGATATCGGTCTGGAACGCCGCCAGCCCGAGCTGGAGCTGGTCGTGGAACAGGCTGGCCTTGGCGCCGACCTCGTACGATCTGGTCTTCTGCGCCTTGAGCTGGTCGAGCAGGCCGGCGGTCGCCGCTGTGGTGGGCAGCGCATTGTCCTCCCGTCCCTCGCCGAGCAGGCTGTTGGGCGGGGTCGCGGCGGTCGCGTAGCTGGCGTAGACGCTCGTCTGGTGCGTCGGCTTGAACACCGCGCCGACCTGATAGTTGAACAATTCGTCGGTGCGCGAATATTGCTGCGCCGTCGACCCGGCGGCGAAGGGCAGCGTCACCGTGGACCTGAACCGGTCGTAGCGCGCGCCGAGGTTGAGGATCAGTTGCGGCGCCAAGGTGATCGAATCGAACCCGTAGACGGCCACCGTGCTGGCGTCGTTCTGCGTCTCGGTATTGGGCGCGCCCTTCACGATCGGCGTCGGCACGGTCGAGGTGTCGCTGGCGTAATTGGCCCACGGATCGCTGGCGTTCGGGTTGAACAGGCTGGTGCAGTAATAGCGGGCCAGCGTCACCGTGTCGCAGCGCGGCGAGATGGTCGATCCGGTCGCCAGCACATAGGCTCCCCGCCGCGCCTTCTCCCACGAGAATTCGCTGCCGACGGCGAAGCTGTGCGCGATGCCGCCGGTATCGAAGGTGCCGCTCAAATCGGTCTGGTCGATCAGGCTGGTGGTGAAACCGTAGCGCGTGTTGGCGCGGCGCCAGACATAGCCGTCCCCGGTCAGTTCCGCACCGCCGGTCTGTTTGCTGATCGTCCCCGGCGCGATCGAAGGGATGCCGAACACATCGCCGTTCGAATCGTCGGGCAGCAGGTAGATGTAGGATTGCTGGTCACGGTTGAAGCGCGCGGTGTTGCGCAGCGTCACGCGCCCGAAATCATGCTCGACCCGCAGCGTCGCCTGGTTGGTCGTCGCGTCGCGGAAATCGCGATCCTTCAACCCGTAAAAGGTGCTGCGCGCGACATAGCCTCTGGTGCCGTTGGCCAGCGTGATGTTGCCCTGCGCTGGCGTGGTGAAGACATTGCCGGCCGGCGCGTTGCACAAGGTCATCGAGCAGACATAGAGATACGGGATTCCGCTGTCGGGCAGTTCGTGGCTTTCGAGATGATAATAGCTCGCGGTCAGCCGGGTCGGCGTGCCCAGCCCGATCGTCACGCTGGGCGCCACGCCCCAGCGGCGGGCGTGGACCGCGTCGCGGTCGACGAAACCCTGATCGTGCCACACCCCCTCGATCCGCGCCGCGACCGTGTCGGAGACGCGCACGTTCATGTCACCGCTCACGCGCTTGTAATCGCCATTGCCGTAGCTCGCGGTCAGGGTGGCAGCGCTCTGTAGCTGGGGCATCTTGGACGCGATGTCGATCGTGCCCCCGGCCGATCCACGCCCGCCCAGCGTCGAATCCGATCCGCGCACGATCTGCACCGAATCGATTGCGAACACCTCGCGGGTCTGCGCCGCGAGATCGCGCACGCCATCGACATAGATGCTGCCCTGGCTGTCGAACCCGCGAATGAAAGGCCGGTCGCCGATCGGGTTGCCGCCTTCCGCCGCGCCGAAGGTGATGCCCGGCACGGTGCGCAGTGCATCCTGCAACGTCGCCGATCCGGTCTGCGCGATCACTTCCTTCGGGAGGACGATGATCGACCTGGGCGTATCGACCAGCGGCGCGACCTGTTTGGGATCGACCGGCTTCCGCTCGCGCTGGCCGTTGACGATGACGTCGTTGCGGTTCTGGTCCTCGCCGTCGTTCGCCGGGGCAGGCTCATTGCCGTCCGCCCAGGCAGGCAGGCTGACGAACGCCCCGACGCACGACAGAGCGAGGAAGGCGGGTTGCGCCACGCGGTGGCGGCAGGCAGTGACGGCGTGGCGCAATGCAGATCCCCTGTTGATGGAAGTCAGCTATTGCGAGTCACTCGCAGTGTCAACGCTATTGAGAGTTATTCTCACCAATCGACACGGCCATGTCGCGATTCGCCTGCCCGAACAGCCAGCTGCGCAGTGCGCTGGCGAGGTTGGGCGGCACCGGCGCGGCGATGCGCAGCGCGTCGATCTCCGCGATCAGCGCGTTCAGCGGCAGCGCCCGCGCCGCCGCCTGTTCCTCCAGCGCGCGCCAGAATGCGGGTTCCAGGCTGATCGACGTCTGGTGCCCCGCGATCGTGACCGATCGTTTGACCGGGCCGTGGAAGCCGGCGGGAGGCGGGGCGATGGGCATGGGGAACCGCTAGCAGATCGCAGGCGCTTCGGTCAGCCTAGCGCTCGTTGATCAGGTCGTAGAGTTTCTCGAGCCGATCGACCTCGTCCACCACGATGCGCTGCTCGCCGAGCCAGCGCTGGGTCGCATCGTGCAGCGGCTCGCCATTGCCGCCGTCATGCAGCGTGGCGCCCTGCTCGATCAACCAGATCATGTCGCGCGCACGGGTGCGTTGCAGGCGCAGGTGGGTCATCCACTGCTCGACCGTGTCGGAGGGGACGAGCCGGTCCATCCGATCAACCCGCCTTGGAGGTCCGCGACGCCAGCGCCGCCTCGACCGCGGCGAGGCCCGCGACGCTTTCGATCGCGAGATCGATCGGACGGCCCAGCCCCGGCTGGTCGGTATTGAGGAACGCCATCGCCGCCGCCGGGGACGGAAAGGATTGCAGCGCGAACGACACCGCACGCCCCTGACGCGCGGCCTGTTCGGGCGCGAGGCGCGGCTGATCCCTGCGCCGGGTGAATTGCCGCCGCGCCGGCTTCTGTTCGTACAGCGACCCCTCTTCCGTTTCGGGCGGCGGTGCGGCGGGCGATTCCGGCATCAGGCGGTCTTGTTCTGGGTCAGCTTGACCGCGCTCTTGTCGGACGCGAGCGGCAGGGCGGCCTTGGCCTCGACCTTCTTGGGTTTGCGGACTTCCTTGTTGCTGCGTTTCTGGGCCTTGGCCATCGGATGTTTCCTTCGTGAAAGAGGGGATGCGGATCAGCGCGGGCGCGAGAAGAGCGGCGTCAAGGTGACGGGCAGGCGCCGTGCACCACGGTCACCGTGGCAGGGGCGCTGTTCGGCTTGATGGAGCAAGACACAAGATACCCCCTCATGGCCGAGCGGGAGCGTGGCGGCTCTCAGTCGCGCCGTGCCCGAAGCGGTGGCGCGATGATGCTTATATGGGGGCGGCGGCAGGACGGCGCAATGCGCGCGCCGATCACGCCGCGTCGAACAGCGCCGCGAGTTGCTCGATGATCGTCCCGCCCAGCTGCTCGGCATCCATGATCGTCACCGCGCGCGCATAATAGCGCGTCACGTCGTGGCCGATGCCGATCGCGGCAAGCTCGACCGGCGAGCGGCCCTCGATCCAGCCGATCACCTGGCGCAGATGGCGTTCGAGATAGCTCCCCGAATTGACGCTCAGCGTCGAATCGTCGACCGGCGCGCCGTCCGAGATGACCATCAGGATCTTGCGTTCCTCGGGCCGCGCGATCAGCCGCGCATGCGCCCACAGCAGCGCTTCGCCGTCGATATTCTCCTTCAGCAGCCCTTCGCGCATCATCAGCCCGAGCGAGGCCTTGGCGCGGCGCCACGGCTCGTCGGCCTGTTTGTAGACGATGTGGCGCACATCGTTGAGCCGCCCGGGCTGCGGCGGGCGGCCCGCGGCGAGCCACGCCTCGCGGCTCTGCCCGCCCTTCCACGCGCGGGTGGTGAAGCCGAGGATCTCGGTCTTGACCCCGCACCGTTCCAGCGTGCGCGCCAATATGTCCGCGCTGATCGCCGCGATCGAGATCGGCCGCCCGCGCATCGACCCCGAATTGTCGATCAGCAGCGTGACCACGGTGTCCTTGAAATCGGTCTCGCGCTCGACCTTGTAGCTGAGCGATTGCCCGGGCGAGACGATCACCCGCGCCAGCCGCGCTGCATCCAGCAACCCCTCTTCCTGGTCGAAATCCCAGCTGCGGTTCTGCTGCGCCATCAATCGCCGCTGCAACCGGTTGGCGAGCTTGGTCACCGCGCCCTGCAGGTGAACGAGCTGCTGATCGAGATACGAGCGCAGCCGCGCCAGTTCCTCGGCGTCGCACAATTCAGTCGCGGCGATCACTTCGTCGAACG
>JALYTP010000001.1 GCA_030854225.1 Pseudomonadota bacterium | reverse complement strand
AGCTTAAGCAGTACCGCCGACCATAAAAAGCGATCTATCGATTAATTTGTGGGGGGATGTGGGGTAACTTAACGGCTTCTAGAAAAAAGAACATTTATCAATAGCTTATATGAAATATTCGATACAAGCTCTGTCCACCAATCCCTCGATCGCGAGGGCCCGCGAAAAGCCGCAAAAGCCCGCTGCCTCCGAGTGTTGGTTACCCATCTATGCCCGACCAATCGAAAGGCATGGTGCGTCGCCGCGTTGGACCGTAGAGATCGTTGCGGACGTCGACAGGAGCGGTGAATGAACAAGCGATCGATCCTCGGCCTGCTGCCCTTGATCGCGCTGATCGGCGCGGCACCCGCAGCGTACGATCCGCGTGAAACCTTCGCGCCCTTCGACATGAAATCCGCGGTCAACGTCTATCGCGGTGAAAGCGGATTGCCCGGGCCGCAATATTGGCAGAACCGCGCGGACTATGCGATCCACGCGAGCCTCGATCCGGTGGCGCACGCCATCAGCGCGACAATTGCGATCACCTATACCAACAACAGCCCCACGACGCTGGACGTGCTGTGGCTTCAACTGGACCAGAACATCTACAAGCCTGGCTCGCGTGCCGCAGCGGCGCGGGGCGGCGTGGCCGATGGCAATACCGACGGCATGGCGCTGGACAAGGTTTCCATCGCCTTGCCCGGCCGTCCCGTGGTTGCCGTCACGCCGGTGATTTCGGACACGCGCGCGCAACTGACCTTGCCGAGCGGGCTTGCCCATGGCGGCAAGGCGGTGATCACGATCCGTTATCATTATACCGTGCCCGGCGCGAAATTCGGCGGCCGCACATCCTGGGGCACAACGGCGAGCGGGGCCGAGGTTTACGATATCGCCCAATGGTATCCACGCATGGCCGTCTATGACGACATTCGCGGTTGGGACACCGCGCCGTATCTCGCGCAGGAATTATACCTCGAATATGGCGACATCGATTATTGGGTGACGGTGCCCGCCGGCATGGCGGTGGCGGGATCGGGCGCGTTGCAGAACCCCGTCGAGGTGCTGACGCCGGTCGAGCGGTCTCGCCTGGCACGAGCGGCGACCAGCGACTCCACCATTCTGGTCCGCGGCCCCGACGACATCGCCCGCGCGCCGACCAGCGGGACGAAAACCTGGCATTTCCGCATGCAGGACACGCGCGATGTCGCGTGGAGCGCGTCGCGCGATTTTGTCTGGGATGCCGCGCGCATCCGGCTGCCCGGCGGCAAAGCGTCGATGGCGATGTCATTCTATCCACCCGAGAGCCAGGGCAACGCCAAATGGGGGCGTTCCACCGAATATGTGAAGGACACGGTCGAGCGGATGTCCGGGCGCTGGTACACCTATCCCTGGCCGGCCGCGATCAACGTGGCGGGGCCGTCGAGCGGCATGGAATATCCCGGCATCGTGTTCGACGGGCCGGAAGAAGCCGGCAAGGTGCTGTTCTGGATCACCGCGCACGAGATCGGGCATAGCTGGTTCCCGATGATCGTCGGGTTCGACGAACGGCGCCACGCGTGGATGGACGAGGGATTCAACACCTTCATCGACACGTTCGAATCCGACGATTTCAACCACGGCGAATTCGGGCCGAAGCGCGACAGCGAATATGCGCCGGGCGGCGGCAATCCGGTCGACGAGATATTGCCCATCCTGGCCGATCCCGATGCGCCGCCGATCCTGTCGCGGGCCGACACGGTGACCGAGAAATACCGCCACCCGGTCACCTATTTCAAATCCGCGCTAGGGCTCAGGCTGCTGCGCGACGAGATACTCGGCCCCGACCGGTTCGATCCGGCCTTTCGCCGATTCATCAGCGCCTGGGCGTTTCGTCACCCCAAGCCCGCCGATTTCTTCCGGGCGATGGAAAGCGATACGGGTGAAGACCTGTCGTGGTGGTGGCGCAGCTGGTACGCCAACAACTGGCAGCTCGACCTTGCGATCGCCGGGATAGAGACATCGAAAAGCGGCGGGCCGCTCGTTCGGGTCGACGCGCGCGACAAGATGGTGATGCCGGTCACTCTGCGCGTCACCTATGCGGACGGTCACGCGGACGATATCCGGCTGCCGGCCGAGACCTGGATCCGTCAGTCGTCGGTAGCGATTTCCGTTCCCGCCGGGAATATCGTGCGCGCCGAACTCGACCCCGAACATAAATTGCCCGACCGCGACCGCGGCAACAATGTTTTCCCGCGCAGATAGCGCTCATCGGAAGCCACAGGCCGGTAAAGGGGCGTCGCGCGACTGGTGCAACCCGGTGGCGGCGGCGCATCCCCCTCTTATCCGAGTATAACCGGCGCGCGGGTCTCCTCGCCGCGCATCCGAGCGACCACCTGTGGCGCGCTTATTGAATGCACCAGCGTCGACACAACGCCATCGCGGGCGACCGCAGATCGCAGCTTCAAATACGGATTTTCAGCTATTTTAATCCAAATAATCTCGAAATCCGTCGTTCGTTCTTTGATGGCGGTCGTTTATTGAATAAAATTTTCCAGCGTGCCAGCATCACTCTAGCTGAGTAAGGTCGATTATCGACATTATGGAGGTTACGATGCGCTATTGGTGGTGGACCCCTAACTAATAAAATAGAGTTTAGACGTCTGCTTCCCGATATTTCATCGGAAACAGACGTCTAATACTGAATTACCTATGTGCTAGCGCTCTATAAATTGCTAATAGCGCGTGAATTTATTCAAGCAATTCGTGCTGCGTTCAATCGCGAAATTATGACGATAGCCCGCTGGGTAGCGGACGATATTCGTTCGACGAACCCTTTCCGGCACGGCGACGATGGATATCGGGGCGTCGGCATCCATTAGGAACACCACGGAGGCTCAGTGCCCACTGCAATCGTGTTCGATCCGCTAAGCCCAGAAAATATCAGCAATCCCTACAGCCTTTACGCGCGGTTGCGAGAAGCGGCGCCGGTGTATTGGGACGAACCGCTCAAGTCGTGGCTGCTTACCCGGCACCAGGATTGCGTCGCGGTGCTGCGGGACACGCAACACTTTGCAGCGGATCCGCGCCGCGCCGGAGAACCGGTGCCTGACGCCGCCTTGACCATCCAGATGCTGGACCCCCCCGAGCACGACGCTGTCAGCAGCCGCTTGAGCATCGCCTGCCGCGCTCAGGACCTGCCGGCTGTCCGGCAGCGGGCTCGTCGGCACGCGGATGAGTTGCTCGCCCGCCTCGTCGAGAATGGCGGTGGCGAGTTCATGACCGACTTCGCAATGCCGTTTTCGCTCGCCGCAATCTGCGATTTTCTCGGCGTCGAAGCGCCGGACGTCGCGACATTGGTCCCGATATGCAACGCCTTCATGCAGAATATGGACGCCGGCCTGCGGCCGGAGCGGGCAGGGCCGGCTGCCAGGGCGCAGGCCGATCTGATCGCCTTGGTCGACACCTGGTTTCATCCGGCGCCGCAGACGGGGGTGCTTGGCGTCCGCTTGGTACAGCATTCTGCCGGCGAGATTTCGCGCGCCGAGCTGATGAACAACTTATATGTGATGTTCAACGCGGGTTACCAATCGGCTTTCAGCGCGATCGGCAACGCGGTACTCGCGCTGCTGAGATGCGAGCGTAATCTCGCGCAATTGCTCGATCCCGAAACCCTCGATCTCGCTGTGGAGGAATTGTTCCGGTACGACGCCACCGCGCAGGCGATGAGCCGTATCTGCGTCGAAGATGTGGCGTTGGGCGGCACGCGCATCAGCCGAGGACAAATGGTGGTATTGTTACTAGGCGCGGCAAATCGAGATCCCGAACAATTCACCAGGCCGAACGATTTGATCCTGAACCGAACACCCAATCGGCATATGGCGTTCGGTTGGGGAAATCACTTCTGCATAGGTTCGCTTCTCGCCCGGGAAATGATGACGATCACGCTCTCGAGCTTGCGAGACAATACGCCGCAAATCCGGTTGGCCGGGGAGCCCGTTCACAAGCCGCAGGCCACCTTGCGATGCCTCGATCATATCCCCGTGTCGTTCGCAATGTAACGGGGATTGATAAGGCCAGCGGCGATGGAGCGAGTTCGACGATTGAACTCGTCCAAAGGGGAAACGCTATCAACGACTTGAGAATTCGTCGCACACGTTCGCCAGATATACGCGCGACTTCCCCAAACAGACCTTCGTTGCCGTATGGAGACCGGCCGCAAGATTGAGCAGGTCGCGGTAAGGCGCCCCGCCTCTTCGAACGCTGGTGCGCCGCCTTAAAGGAAATCAAACGAATATATGGTTTGGTGGCAGCATGGCCAGCAACTCCTCCACGCCGCATGCGCGGTTCGAAACGAGCAATTTCCCCGGGCAATCGCCGCCGGTCGTTGCCGATTTTGCGGCGATCTCGTTCGTCGCCCCCGACGCCATCGCGCGCATGGCGCGGGCCCACCCGGATGCGGCGGCGTTGATCGCGCCCTGCGGCATATTGAGCTATGCGGAGCTCGATGCCCGCGCGAACAGAATTGCGGCGTGGCTGCGCACGGTCGGCGTCGGGCCGAATTCGCTCGTCGGCATCTGCATGGAGCGTTCGTTCGACCAGCTGACGGTCGCGCTCGGCACCTGGAAAGCGGGGGGCGCCTATCTGCCGCTCGATCCCTCCTGGCCCGACGGTCGGCTTCGGATGATCGTCGAGGATGCGCAATGCACGGTGATTATCGGGCGTGACGAGACGGCCGACCGGCTGGTTGGTATCGCAACCTTGGTGCTGGCGCTCGACTGGAACGCGCCCCGTTTAACACCGGAGGCTGGCGACATCCCCCCGGCGCCGATCTCGCCGGACGCGCTCGCCTATGTGATCTATACGTCGGGAACGACCGGCCGTTCGAAAGGCGTCGAGGTCACCCACGGCAATCTCGCGCATCTGATCGCGTGGCATAACGCCGCGTTCGCGATCACCCCGCAGGATCGCGGCAGCCATATCGCCGGGCTGAGTTTCGACGCCGCGATATGGGAGGTCTGGCCTTATCTCTGTGCGGGCGCGTCGGTCGCGCTGGCGACTGACGACGTTCGCACGTCCGACGTGCGCCTGCGGGCGTGGTTGATCGTGCAGGGCGTCACGGTCGCGTTCGTCCCGACCGCGCTGGCGCAGGAATTGATCCGCGACGACTGGGCGACCGGAACGCGGCTGCGGTATATGCTTACGGGCGCCGACCGGCTTCTCGGTCGACCGCGCGCCGGCTTGCCGTTCGTGCTGGTCAACAATTACGGGCCGACCGAATGCACCGTGGTGGCGACCTCCGCCCCGGTCGCGCCCGATGCGGACGGGGAGGGACTTCCCCCGATCGGCTATCCGATCGGCGCGACGACGATCCATATACTCGACGCCGACGGAGCGCCCGTGGATCGGGGCCGGCAGGGCGAGATCTATATCGGCGGCCCACAGGTCGCTCGCGGATACCGCCGCCAACCGCAGCTCACCGCCGAGCGCTTCGTGCCCGATCCGGGCGGCGCACCCGGTGCGCGGCTCTATCGCACCGGCGATCTCGGCTCCTGGCGGACCGACGGGCAAATCGCCTTTCACGGCCGCGCCGACGATCAGGTCAAGGTGCGCGGTCATCGCGTCGAGCCCGAGGAAGCCGCGGGTGCACTACGCGCACATCCCGCGATCCGGTCCGGCGCGGTGATCGCGTCGCCGGGCGCCGATGGCGGCGACATGCTGGTCGCCTATGTGGTGACGATCGCCGATGTGTCGGCGGAGGCGCTCCGCGAATTTCTCGCCCGCACGCTCCCCGATTACATGATCCCGACTGCCTTCGTACAGATGGGCGCGCTCCCGCTCACGGCCAACGGCAAGCTCGACCGAGCCGCGTTGCCCAAGGCGAGCGACGGCAATGCGCTCGCCTCCGCCGTTTTCGCCGGGCCACAGACCCCGGCGGAGGAACGGCTCGCGGCGATTCTCGAAGCGGTGCTCGGCCGGGGCAACGTGGGGGTGGACGACAATTTCTTTTTGCTTGGCGGCCATTCGCTGCTCGGGACGCAGGTGGTGCTGCGCGCGGGAGAGGCGTTTGGCGTCGAGCTGACGCTGCGCGACCTGTTCCAGGCGCCGACCATCCGCCAGCTCGCGCTCCGCATCGAGGAGCTGGTGATGGCGATGATCGACGCGATGAGCGACGACGAGGCGCAGCAACGCGCCGCCGAATAGGAGCAGTGCCTTGAACGCCCGAACGCCTGACCCGGCCACGCCCAGCGCAGGGTTCGACCCCGGGCTGAGCCTGTTTCAGCTCCTCGATCCGGCGGTGCATGCCGATCCCTTCCCGTTCTACAGGCGGCTGCGCGAAGAGGCGCCGGTGATGTGGGACCCGTTCATGCACACCTGGGTCGTCACCCGGTACGACGACGTGATGACGGTGCTTCACCGTTTCTCGGCCGATCGCACCCCCGACGCCAGGAAGATGGAAGCGCTCGGCCTGCCTTCGCTCGGGCCGGTGGCGGACGTAATGGCGCGGCAGATGCTGTTCCTCGATGCGCCGGCGCACACGCGGCTGCGCAAGCTGTGCATGAGCGCGTTCACCCCGCGCCGCGTCGACGCGATGGAGGCGACCGTGACGGCCATCGCCAACCAGCTGATCGATGGCTGCGCGCCGCGGGGCGAGATGGAGGTGATCGCCGATTTCGCCGAGCCATTCCCCGCGATCGTTACCGCCGGACTGCTCGGTGTGCCGCTGGAGGATCACCGCGCGCTCAAGATCTGGTCGGCGACCTTTGCCGAGATGCTCGGCAATTTTCAGCATAATCCCGATCGCATCCGCGACGTGCTCAAATGCGTCGCCGACATGACCGGTTATTTCCGCGACGCGATCCGCGAGCAGGAACGTCATCCGCACGAAGGGCTGATCCGGTCGCTGATGGATGCCGAGGTCGACGGCCAGCGGCTCGACGAGGACGAAGTGATCGCCAATACCATCGTCACGATGGTCGGCGGGCAGGAGACCACCACCAACCTGATCGGCAACGGATTGCTGACGCTGATCCGCCAGCCCGACAAGCAGCGCCAGTTGCGCGACCAGCCCGAGATTATCGGCACCGCGGTCGAGGAATTGCTGCGCTATGAAACGCCGAGCCAGCATACCGCGCGGATCTGCCCCGACGATACCGAGATCGGGGGCAAACTGATCCGCAAGGGCGAAGCGGTGATGGCGGTGATGGCGGCTGCCAATCGCGATCCGGACCGGTTCCCCGATCCCGACACGCTCGATCTGACCCGCACCGACAATCGCCACCTCGCCTTCGGATGGGCGGCGCATTTCTGTTTCGGCGCGGCGCTGGCGCGGATGGAGGCGCGGATCGCGTTCACCTCGCTGCTCGCGCGCCTGCATGATTTTCGCGTGTCCACCGATCACCTCGAATGGCGCACCAATTCGGGCCTGCGCGGCCTGAAGGCGCTCCCGATCGCGTTTCGCGCCCGGGATACGGCGGCATGACCGTGCATGCCACGCTGTCGGAATCAAAACGGCAGCTGCTCGAAAAGATGATGCGTGGCGGCATCGCGCTCGCTGAAAAACCCGCGCCGATCGCACCGCGCGCGCCGGACGCGACGATCCCGCTGTCGGCCGATCAGCGCCAGGTCTGGCTGCACGCGATCATGGCGCCGGACATGCCGCTCTACAACGAATCGATCACGATCCACCGCTTCGGCAGCTTCGACCGATCGGCGGTGGAGCGCGCGGTCAACGCCATCCTGCAGCGGCACGAGGCGTGGCGCACCGCCTTTGTCGAGCAGGACGGCGAACTGGTCCAGCGCATCCGTGAGCATCGCGACATCGTGTTGCCCTATGACGACGTCAGCGATGTGCCCGAAGCCGACCGCGACGCCGCCGCGCTTCGCATTGGGAGCGACGACGCGCGCCGGGCGATCGACCTGTCCGATGCGCCGCTGTTCCGGGCGCGGATCGTCAAGCTCGCCGACGACAATCACCGGATCTATTTCACGCTGCACCACATCATCTTCGACGGCGTTTCGATCTATCGGGTGATCGTGCCCGAACTGGCCGCGCTCTATGCGTCCTTCGCGAACGGGCTGCCCTCACCGCTGCCGAAGACGATGCTGCAATATGGCGATTACGCGGTTTGGCAGCAGGCGCATCTGCAAAGCCCGCCGATCCGCGATCAGGTGCTCTATTGGCAGCGCACGCTCGCCGATGCACCGCCCAAGCTCGAAATCGCTGGTGACCGCGCACGGCCGGCGCGCCCGACATATGCGGGCTCGATGGAAACATTCTCGATCCCGCACGACCTGACCGAGGCGCTCCGGCGCACCAGTCAGCGCGAAGGCGTGACCCTCTACATGCTGTTGCTGGCGTTGTATCACGCGTTGCTGCACCGCTATTCGGGAGAGGAAGATATCGTCGTCGGCGGGGTGACGGACCTTCGTCGGCGCCCCGAGCTGCAACAGGTGGTCGGCTATTTTCTCAACACCCTCGCGTTGCGGGCCCGGCCGCGCGGCGACCTGGCTTTCAATGCCTTCCTGCGCACGGTGCGAGACGGCGTGCTCTCGGCGCTCGCCGCCAGCGAGGCGCCGTTCGACGAGGTTGTCCGCGCGCTCGACGTGCGCCGTGATCCCGGCACCCATCCGCTGTTCAACTGCCTGTTCTCGATCGAGCCGCCGGTCGATCCTTTCCCCGACGGATGGGACCTGACGCAGATGGATGTCGTTGTCGGCGGCGCGAAGTTCGATCTCTATCTCGAGCTCGACGAGCGACCCGAGGGCATGATCGGCCGCCTGCTCTACAGCACCGAGCTCTACGATTCCGCGACGATTCGCCGCATGATCGGGCATTGGCTGACGATGCTCGCCGGCGTCGCCAAGGATATTGGCTGCCTGATCGGCGACCTGCCGTTATTGGACGAGGACGAGGCGCGCCTGCTCACGGTCGAATGGAACGATACGGCGCGTGCGCCCGCGCCCCTGCTGCTGCCCGAGGCCATTCGCGCGCAGGCGCGGGCGCGGCCCGATGCGGTCGCGGTACGGTTCGGCGAGCGGCGTATGACCTATGCCGAACTCGACGCACGCGCCGACGCGATCGCCACCGCACTCGCTGCCGCCGGATTGGGTCGCGGCGATCTCGTCGCGATCTGCCTCGACCGCTCGGTTGACATGGTCGCGGCGTTGCTCGGCGTGCACCGCGCGGGGGCGGCCTATCTGCCGCTCGATCCCGGCTTTCCGCCGGCGCGCCTCGACTATATCGTCAACGACGCCGGTGCCGCGGCGATGCTTACCGACGCCGCGATGTCCGGCACGCTGCCTGGCCGTGCGCTGCCCAAAATCCTGATCGACCATATCGGCGCCGTGGACGCGCACTTCGCCGCGCCGCCTACCCGGCCCGAAGACCTCGCTTATGTTCTCTACACGTCGGGTTCGACCGGCAATCCCAAGGGCGTCGAGGTCAGCCACAAGGCGCTGATCAATCTGCTCGGCGCGATGCGCGAGCGTCCGGGGTTCGCCTGCGACGATTCGCTGCTCGCGGTCACGACGCTCGCGTTCGATATTGCCGCGCTCGAACTCTTCCTCCCGCTGATGTGCGGCGGCGAACTGATCGTCGCGGAGCGCAGCGATGTGGTCGACCCGCGCCGGCTCGCAGCGCTTGTCGCGTCGACAAGACCGGACGTGATGCAGGCGACCCCGGCGACCTGGCGTGCGCTGGTGGAGGCCGGGTGGGGCGGCAATCCTGCGCTGCGCATCCTGTGCGGCGGCGAAGCCTTTCCGCGCGATCTCGCGGAGGCTTTGCTGGCGCGCGCGGGCGAGGTCTGGAACATGTACGGCCCCACCGAGACGACGATCTGGTCGACGGTCGAAAAGGTTACCCCGGGCGACGGCCCGGTGCCGATCGGTCGCCCGATCGCGAACACAGCGATCCACATTCTCGATGCGTCGGGGAACACCGTGCCCATCGGCGTGATCGGCGAATTGTTCATCGGCGGGGAAGGACTCGCCGACGGCTATCGCAACCGCGCCGACCTGACCGCCGAGCGGTTTGTGGTGTCCCGCGCCGCACCCGGGGTTCGGCTGTACCGCACCGGCGATCTTGCCCGTTATCGTCCGGACGGCACGATCCTGTGCCTCGGGCGGATCGACAATGACGAGAAGATACGCGGCTATCGCGTCGCGGTGGAGGAGATCGAAGGCGCGCTGGCCGCGCATGCCGATGTCGCCGCCGCCGCGGTACGTAGCTGGCCGGACGCGTCGGGTGAGCGGGCGCTGGCGGCGTATGTGGTCGCGTGCGGCGATGCCGATCCCGCCCGCTCCGATCTGCGCGCGCATCTCGCGCGGACGTTACCCGATTACATGATCCCCTCGCATATCGTCTTGTTGCCGGCCTTGCCCATGACGCCAAACGGCAAGGTCGATCGCCAGGCGCTGCCCAAACCCGACGCGACCGGCGACGGCCAGATCGAGATCCCGCAAGGCGAAACCGAGCAGGTGCTCGCCGCGATCTGGGGCGATCTGCTGGGCATCGCACAGGTCGGGCGCGCCGACAGCTTCTTCGATCTCGGCGGCCATTCATTGCTGGTCGCACGACTGCTCGTGCGGATCGAACGGCAATGGGGCCGCCGCATCGGGATGGCCGAATTCTTTCGCGCATCGCAGCTTCGCGCGCTTGCGGCACGGATCGACGGAAAGGCCGTCACCGACCTCGCCGAATTCGTGCCGTTGCAGGACAAGGGCGACGGCTTGCCGCTGCTGTGGATCGACGGCGGGATCGCCTTTCGCCCGCTCGCCGCGGCGCTGGGGACCGGCCGGCCGTTTCTCGGGCTGCCGCTCGGCCCGATCGTCAAGCCGCTGATGCGCCCCGCGCTCCGGCTGGAGGAGATCGCCACCGCCGTGGTCGCCACCATCCGCAGGCAACAGCCGAAGGGCCCTTATCTCATCGGGGGATGGTGCACGAGCGGTATCCTGGCTTTTGAGGTGGCGCGCCAGTTGCGGGCGTCGGGTGAAGCGGTTCCATTGCTCGCGCTAGGCCATTCGATGACCCCGCCCGCGTTCCTGGCGGTCACGCCGACGAAGATGCGGCTCAGCAAGGCCCGCTATCATCTGCGGACGTGGCGAACGCTGCCGTTTCGTCAGCGGTGGCGCTATGCGCTCGACCGCGCCCGCGGCGTCCTCGAGGAAGCCGGCATCGCCGAGGCGGACGTCGCCAGCCCCGGTTATCGGATCATCGCCGACGCGCTGGAAACGGCCGCCTATGGATATGTCCCCGGCAGCTATGACGGGCGGGTCGTCCTGTTTCAGCCTGTCGAACGCCTCGATGTTCTCGATTGCCGCCCCGGTTGGTCCCGGGTTGTCGCCGGACCGATCGAGAATCACGATATTCCCGGTTCGCACGGCACGATGGTCGAACAGCCCAACGTCGCGATCTTCGCCGAGCGGCTGGGCGATGCGATCGCGCGGGTCTGTGCGGCCAGACCGGCAGCGGCCGCCGAATGAGCTCCGCTACCGAGGCGCTCGCGCCGGAGCCGGAGTCGGGCAAACTGGCCGGGGTCGCGGTGGTCGATCTTGCGGTATCACCCTCGGTATTGGCGACGTATCACGCCTTGTTGGATACAGATGAATGCCGGCGCGCCGAGCGGTTTCGGCATGACCGCGATCGCAATCGCTTCATCGCCCGGCGCGGCAAGCTTCGCGAATGGCTTGGCCGGCATCTCGGCGAGGTGCCCGGCGCGATCCGCATCCGCGCCGATGCTCACGGCAAGCTCTATCTTCCCGACTATCCCGCGATCGGCATCAACGCCTCTTCCTCCCACGCGCTGGCCCTGTTCGTGATAGGTCGCGGCGTGACGGTGGGTTGCGACATCGAATGGCGCGACCCCAGGCTGGCCTGCCGCGATGTCGCGCGAAGCCTGTTCGCTCCCGACGAGTGCGCGACCTTGGAGCGTTTGCCCGAGCCGCTGTGGGTAGAGGCTTTTTTCAACTGCTGGACGCGCAAGGAAGCGTATGTGAAAGCGCTCGGGTGTGGCCTTTCATATCCGCTCGACGCGTTCAGCGTGTCGGTCGCGCCCGGCCAAGCAGCCCGGCTGATCCGCGCGGATCCCGGCTGGTCACTGTCGGCATTCGAACCTGCTCCGGGCTATCACGCGGCGATTGTGACGGGCTCGCAGGCGGGCATGGATAGTTAGTCAACGCCCGGGGGGCGGATTTGGGGTGCTCTGGATGCGATCGCGGGGGTGGTCAACATCATCACCAAGGCGACGCAGGTGGGCCTGCAGGCGTCGGCGCAGTTCGGCACCTTCCGCCAGGGTGACGGCCATACGCAGGAATATAATGTCAGCTACGGCATCAAGGACCGGGGCACCAATTTCGTGTTCGGCGCCAGCTATGTGAAGCAAGAGGCGGTGCGATCGGCCAACCGCGCGATCTCGCAATTCCCCAACCCGGGCCAGACATCGTGCACCGATCCTGTCGGCGGGTGCAGCAGCGCGGCGATCAACGGCCGTTTTCTGGGTGATTTCGGCAACCTCACCATTTCCAATCCGCCGAACAATAACCCTACCTTCGCCGATCTGCGGCCGTTCACCGCGGCGGATCGGTTCAATTTCGCGCCGTTCAACTATATCCTGACGCCGTCGGAACGATACGGCGCGTGGCTGAGCTACAAGCAGGAGCTGGGGTCGAACGTCAATCTGCGGCTCAAGGCGGCGTACAACCGGCGCAACTCGCAGAACCAGGCGGCGTTCGAGCCGCTGTTCATCGGCCCTGATGCCGGCAACGGCGCGGGCAGCCTGTTCGACACGCTGTCGATCGATGCGACCAACCCGTACAACCCGTTCGGCTACACCCTGTCCGCCGGCCGTCCGGGGCAGCCGCCGCAGAATTACTCTTTCATCGGACGCCGCCTGATCGAAGCCGGGCAACGCACTTTCAACCAGCAGGTCGATACCTTCACCGGTGGCGCGACGCTCGACGGTTCCTTCCACGTCGGCGACCACAAATGGTATTGGGACGTGAACGCCTCGCTCGGGGTCAACGATGCGCACCAGAGCTTCACGGGGAACGTCAACGCCGCGCGCGTGGCGCAGGCGATCGGTCCGATCGCGTCGTGCACCGGCGCGTCGTGCCGCTCAACCTGTTCGGCGGCGCGGGCTCGATCACCCCGGCGCAGCTCGCCTTCATTGCCTTCACCGAACGCGACAAGAGCCAGCAGACGCTATACGACTATACCGCCAATCTGACGGGCGATCTGTTCGATCTGCCAGCCGGCGCGGTCGGGTTCGCGATCGGGTACGAGCACCGCTTGCAAAGCGCGAGCTTCACCCCCGATGCGATCGTGTCGGCCGGGCTCGGCGCCGACATCCCGGCACAGCCCGCCGCGGGCAAGGTCACCGCGAACGAGGTTTACGGCGAGCTTCGCATTCCGCTCTTGAAGGATCAGCCGTTCTTCAACTCGCTCGAGGTGAACGGCGCGGTGCGGCATTCCGAATATTCGATCGGCGGCAGCAGCACGACCTATACCGGCACCGCGTTGTGGAAACCCGTCGCGGACGTCCTGCTGCGCGGTTCCTATTCGACCGGCTTCCGCGCGCCGAGCCTGGGTGAATTGTTCGGCGGTCGCTCGCGCTTCGATCTGGGGGTGACCGACCCGTGCACCAGCGATGCGAGCGGCATGTTCACGACAAACGCAACCGTCCGCGCGAACTGCATTGCGAACGGGGTCCCTGCGCCAACAGATCCTCTACATCCCACCGTGGGCTCCTATGCCGAACCTCCCGGGCAGTTGCCTGTCATCACGCAGGGTAACCTCAACCTGAAGCCCGAGAAATCGCGCAACATCACCTTTGGCGCGGTCTATTCGCCGGCCTGGGCGCGCAGCGGGGGCAGCAATCTGAGCCTCGAAGTGAATTATTACGACATCAGCGTGACCAACGCGATCGGCGCGGTCGATGCCAACCTGACGATACAAAATTGCGCGTTGCGCGCCGATGCGGCGAGTTGCGCGCTGATCGTGCGGACGAAAAACGGCTTCGTCAACGAGATCGACGGCACGCTGCAGAACCTCGACAGCATCAAGACCCGGGGCATTGACGCCAGCTTCAATTACCGCACGCCCGAAACGGGGATCGGCAGGATCGGGCTGAACGCCAATGCGACCTGGCTGCTCAAATACGTCCTCTCGGCCTCGAACGGCTTCGTGGTGCTCGATCGCAAGGGGACCGAACGCGGTAGCCCGGACCAGGCCTTCCCCGCGTTCAAGGGCAATGCCACGATCGACTGGCAGCTGGGCGCCGTCAACGCCTCGTTCACTGGCCGATATATTTCGGGGGTTACCGAGATCGACCCGAACACCGTCCTTCCTCACCGGCTCGACAGCCGCTTCTACGGCGACATCCAGCTGGGGTTCACGCCCGATTTCCTCGATCAGCGGGTCGCGCTGACGGTCGGCGTCAACAACGTCTTCAATCGTGATCCGCCGGCTTGCGTGAGCTGCAGCCTGAACAATTTCGACCCGTCGACCTATGACGTTCCGGGCCAGTTCGGATATCTGCGGTTGTCCTACAAGATGTAGCGGCAATGCGCTCCCCGCGCGATCCCGTGTCGAGCGGGCGGGACGGAGGCTCGAACCCTCCGTCCCCAAGCTGGCGAGCGATTATCGTTGGTGGTACGCGACAATCGATGCACACCCGATCATGCGAGCGACGTGTTTTCGCTCTTCGATAGCTTCGCCGCCACCCAACGCGACCGGTATCGCGCGTTCGGCGGCGGCGGTTTTCCCTAAGAACAGCTCAGACCGGCTTGGCGCCCGGCGTGCCGCATTTGGCGAACTTGCCGTTGGCCTTGCAGCGCATCGGCTTGGTGGGCTTGGCCGGGCATTTGATGAACTTGCCCTTGGCGTCCTTGCAGGGCGCGGCGAGCGCGGGTGTCGCGGCGGCCATGGTTAGCGCGGCGCTGGCGAGCATGAGGGTGCGGATCATCGGCAATCTCCCGGGCCCGGAATGAGGCCGGGGCGAAGATTGTGCCGCCCGCCCCGCCCGGTCAATCGGGAAACGATGACAAATCCGTCAACTGCGATGATCTACACCGGCACCGGCGATACGATCGTCGCGCCTGCAGTGGCGCGCGATTTCGCCCGCCGCGCTTGTGCGCTCGGCAAAACGGTCGACGACAAGCTGATCCAGGGCGGCGGGCATCCACGGTCGCGCGCACCGAGACACAGGTAACGCTGGGATGGATCGATGATCGTTTCAGCGGTAAAGCGGGCATCCAATACCTGCCGTGCGATCTAAACGCGCAGCGGTGCCGTCTGCGTCCGCGACCACAATCAGTCGCATCGTAAGATTATGACGGTAGCGGCAAGGAAGCCTGGCCCAACGCGTACCGCCAGCCGTCACGCGTGCGAACGTAGGTGTCGCTGAACCACAATATCCTCTCGAAGGTACGCCCGCTTTGTGCGCCTTTGATGTGCAATTTCGCCGTCACCACCGCCGTGTCACCCCAAACACGAACGGTCTGGGAGCCGGGTTCTTCATCCTGGATTTCGTATTCGATATCGTTCCGCGCCGCTTCCGAGACAATATCCTCATACGTTTGAACGCGCCCATCCCCCAGGATCAGGAAGAATTCGGGATGGAGAATTTCACGCATGGTGTCAGCATCGTTCACTTTCACCGCGGCCTGGAAACGACGGTCCAACGCCGCCACCATCTCGGCGTCTCCACGCCTGGTTGCGCCATCGGTGTTGCCCCCCGATAATTCCGGGGTTGAACCGGGAACAGCGATGGTCGAGGTGTTGGTATGCAAAATGCTCTCCTGTCCGGATGCAGCGACGACGTTTGGATGGTAGAATTATCGCGCGCGCGAGAAGACTACAAGTCACGGACAGCTTCGCCCGCAAGGACCGGGTAAAGGGTATCGAAACCGCCAGCGCAACCCGGGCGAAGCGCAACAAAGGGTTCGACCCTATTTCAAAGCTGGAGCGGGTGAAGGGATTCCAATAAACTATTAGGAATGAACAATAAAATTTGTTAGTATTGCCCACACAGAACCTACACAGGTACGGCAAATCAAGCACTTATGCCGTCAATCTGCACAGTTTCTGCACAGTGGGAAACAGCGACATGGGTTTCATCCTCGATAAAGAGCAGATCAAGCCGGGCCTCATTATCTTCCGGAGGGGCGATGTCGGGCACGACCAGTACTACTGCCGCGTGCGAATCCAGAATGAGGACCGCTACAAGACCATTTCGCTGCGGACGTCGGATCGGCAGACAGCGCGCGACCTCGCGATGGATCAGGATGCCGATATCCGCTTTCGGGTGAAGCACGACGTTCCCGTGTTCAACCGACCCTTTTCGCAGGTCGCCGAAGAATATGCAGACGCGCAGCAGCGGCGGGCGAATGCGGGCGAGGTCAGCCAGGGGCGGGCTATGAACGTCAAAAACAAGGTCAATGGGCCGCTCAACCTCTATGTCGGCAGCAGTCAGATTCATTTGGTCGGTCAGGAGCGCTGGTCGGAATATCCGTTATGGCGGCGCGAGAACGGCGTCGGTCGTCGTGCCGGCATCATCAGCGATTCCACCATTCGGATCGAGATGAGCATCTTTGCCGCTGTCATGAACTACGCGGTCAGCAAGCGCTATGTGCCCGCCCACCATCGGTTCGAGGGCATGCCGAAACTCAAAACAAATCGGCGCGATGAGTTCACGCTGGAGGAATACCGCAAGCTGCACAGCGCCGGTCGCAAATGGATGAAGGAGGCGACCACCCCGCAGGGCATCTGGTATCGACAGACGTGCTACAATTTCATTCTGATCATGTGCAACACGGGGATGCGGCCAGTCGAAGCCAAAAATATGCGCTGGCGCGACATCACCACAGCACGCGACAAGGATGGCAGCGATATCCTGGTCATTTATGTCCAGGGCAAAGGCAAGATGCGCAAGCTGATCGCGCCCAAGAGTGTCGGGGAATATCTTAACCGTGTACGCGCGCATTCCAAAGCGACCAAACCCGATGATGCGGTGTTCACGATCATCAACGGCAAACCCGCCGTCTGGCTCTATCGCGATACCGTCGAGGAGTTGCTGAAATATGCAAACCTGCGTGAAGGCCCGAGCGGCATCCCCAGGACGACCTATTGCTTCCGCCACACCTACGCGACGTTCAGATTGTCGGCAGGTGCCGATGTTTACATCCTCGCCCAGCAAATGGGCACTTCGGTCAAAATGATCGAACAGCATTATGGCCATGTGAACACCATCAAGCACGCCGACCGCGTTTTGATGGGCATTGGCGGATGGGAAGCGATGCATACCGAAATGGACGCAAGGATCGACGAGCAGGAAGCGAAGGCCAAGGCGGCGCAGTCGATCAAGGCAAAGCAGCCGGTGAAGCCGGGCGTCAACAGAAGCTAGCACGACCGCGATTTCGGAAATCAAGCGACCGGCCCGGAAGCGCCGAAACGGTGGTCATGCCTTAAATCAATCTTGCGAAATTGCCAATGCACCGCTGGTGTAACTCGATTGGAAATCTCGCCAAGCTGGCATGGGATTAAGGATGCGCCGAGCCTCTAGCAGCCCCTATGCCCGGGTCTTGCTGTCCGGTGCACCGCTGGTGCGCTTAATCGGCAGGTTTGTTGCTGATCAGCTCCTTGGGTAGGATGCTGGTCAGATACCCGTGCAAATTACAATCGAACGATTTTGTCATATTGGGTCTAAGCAGCCGTGAGATGCCGCCACCGTCAAAACTATAGCTCAACGATGCAGCTTTTATTTGGCCATGGACGAAACCTATCAGGTTTTGGTGAGGAGCGGCAGGTGGCTTTTGGGTGAAAACTGGTGGACAGCCGCCCGTCCGCTTTGGGTACTCCGCTGGCCTAAGCGGTCCTCTGTTCATAATGCCGGCGGTGGCAGATAGGCTGTTGAAAAGTCGGCCTTTTTGAAGAGTGCATAATTTTCGAACCTTGAATACTTGCCGCGCGAGCGATTGATACAAAAGAAAGATCGGCGCGATCCGATAGGATCACAATCGTGCACGAAAATTTCGCGTTCCGACTTTTTCAACACAATCCGCCCAATTCCGGTCGGTCCAGCTTTCGGCGGCGGTTCCATAGCTGCCGTTCCTGGCGAGGTTAGTTAGATGACCGGATCGAGCGCGTCGGCTGAATTCGCTGACCGGGCGCCTATTCCCGTTGCCGAAAGTGCCCCATAGCAACGTAGATGAAGTCATGGCCGACCCGTGCTAGACATGTACAGAGCCAGGGGAGATGAAGCGACATGGACGTGAACGAGGCTGATTTCGTTTACTGCAGCGAACTGCGGCTGAGCAACGTCAAAGCTTTCCTTCCTGGAACCATATTGGACCTGCGGCGCAACGGTCGGCCGGCGCCATGGACGCTCATCCTCGGCGAGAACGGCCTCGGCAAGACGACCCTTCTCCAGTGCCTTGCGCTGATGCGCCCCAGCCTCAACGTCAAGCAAACTGATAAGACCAATGCCCGCGACCCTGACCGCGTCGAGCCCGCCCTTCCGCAATACGAGGACGATCTGCTGGTCGCGCTGGCACGCGTCGGTGACGGCCTCAAGGTCGGAATCGAGGCCGAGTTCTCGATCGGTCGCGGCCTGAGGTCGTCCGAGCGGCGAAAGGGTCGAGGCAAATGGGTCGCCACCGGTGCTACCTACGAGATTCGGAAGGGGGACCTTAGCGATTTCTCGTTCAGCAAGGTGCAGCGCAAAGGCTTCAAGCCGCCATTACTCGTCGCATATCCTGCAGGATCGGCCAGAGTTGCAGGCCGTATCCTGCCATCAACCCCATCGCGCGCTCGACCGGTAGCAGCCGCCCGAGCGCTGCGAACTCATCAAGCAGGAACAGCACAGGGCGTGATGGTCGCGCTGGCGACCGCGCCATTTCACCGATCGCCTGCGCGACGAGCAGACGCAGCCAGCGGGAATAGGTGTCGAGCCGGTCGGGCGGCAGGATCAGGAACACCGTCGCCACGCTGTCCTTGAGATCAGCGAAGGCAAAATCGGACCCACCGACGACCTGTGCGATGCGCGGGCTGTCGAGAAAATGCGTGTGTCGTTGCGCGCCCGACAACACGCCGGCGGCCTCGCGGTCCGATTTGGACAGATAGCGATTGGCGGCACGTGCGATCAGCCCGCCCGCGCCAGCGCTCGCCTGCATCAAGCGCAGCAGCGCCCTGAAGTCGTCGGGCGCCAGCGTCAGATAGTCACGAACGCTGGTCAGCGTGCGATGCTCAGGGTCGTCATGGCAAATGACATAAAGGATGATACCCGAGATCAGCGCCTTGGCTTCCTCGTTCCAATGCGCTTCGGTTTCATGGTCGTCGAACACGAGCGCGTCGGCGAGCGTCATCGCGTCTTCGGTCAGGTCGAGACTGTCGGGCTCGAGCCGGTCGAGCGGATTGTAACGCGCGGTGGCGCGTCCGGAAATCCCGAACGGATCGAGGCAATAGACCGGTCCGAAGCTTTCCCGCGCCCGCATCGTCACACGGGCATTCTCGCCCTTGGGATCGATACAAACGATCGACCGATCGGCGGTCAAGAGGTTTGGAATGATCGTACCGACGCCCTTGCCCGAGCGTGTTGGTGCGATCGTCAGCAGATGCGCCGCTCCAGCATAGCGAAGAAGCTGGCCATTTTGCCCACGCCCGATCAGAAGATCACCGTCATTCGTCGCCAGCGATTTGATGTCCTGCCGCGATCCGAACTGTGCCGAACCCAGCGTCGTGTCGGGATTTGCAGACATGGCCTTCAGAACGACAATCGTCAGCCAGAGCAGTACGCTTCCGATCAGGAGCAGCCAGAAAAGCCCATGCGAAAAATTCCACAGCCAGAGGAGCAGCCCGATGATGATGAAGAACAGGACGCCGCCAACCTTGTCCATCATCGATCGGACGTCGCGACAGAACTATCGAGTGTCTCGGCCTCGAACGCTCGTTTTCCACGCCGCTTCCAAAGCAGCAACGTGGCGCTCTTGTCGCCTTCACCGGTCTGACGTGCAAGCTCAAGCATCGCGCCGTAAAGCGTTGCCCGATCGTCATCGGTAAGCTCGACCAGCCCCGATTTCTGCATGAGGCCGCCCAGCTCGATGAGATGTCGTGTTCGTGACCGTCGCTCCACTACCCACCCCCTGTTATCGATCCGACGCTGCCCCGCTTCAGCGCGATGTCGTGCTGAAGCTAATCTCGAAAGCGCCAGTTCGGTTGCCGTCAACAACGACAGCAAAGCGCCCGGCTTACCCCGCGATCGTTTTGCGCGATCGGCGTTGAAAGAAGGCGGTCCCCGTTGCTGCCCAACCCTCCTTTGCCAACACGTCTTTCGAAGCGACGGCATCGAGCAAAACGCCTGCAAGCGTTGCAGGGTCGAGCGCGTCGGCACCGGTCGCGGCAACAAACGCACCGAGCTGCTCGACTTTACGTGCTTTCAGGGTTCGCGCCTTGTCACTGAGCGCCTTAAGTTCAGCATCGTAATCCCGGACCTTGCGCATTGCCTCGCTCCGATATTGGCCTAATAGACCATAGTCGTACGCGCATTTTGATATTGTACAACACTATCTGCATAATTGCTGAAACAGTCTCGATCACTTGGCGAAGACAATTGCGAGTGCGCGCTTATACGTTGTTGCCAATGTCGCTTCAGTATGAGAGCTATTGCAGCGTTATGGCGATCTACCATTTCTCTGCAAAAGTCATCACCCGCGCCAGTGGGTCGAGCGCCGTTGCTTCGGCTGCGTACCGTGCTGCCGAACGGCTGACTGACGATCGACTTGGCCGCGACCATGACTTTACCAGCAAGGCCGGGGTCGTTCATTCCGAAATCATGCTGCCTGACGGTGCGCCCAAGCGGTTTTCCGATCGCGCGACCTTGTGGAATGGGGTGGAGGCGGGCGAGGTTCGCAAGGACGCGCAACTGGCGCGCGATGTCGAGTTCGCCATTCCACGCGAGATGACCCAGCAGGACGGGATCAAACTGGCGCGTGATTTCGTCGCCCGTGAATTTGTGGATCGCGGGATGATCGCCGATCTCAACGTGCATTGGGACAAGGCAGCCGATGGCAGTCCGAAGCCACATGCGCATGTCATGCTGTCGATGCGCGAGGTCGGACCCAATGGTTTTGGCCAAAAGGCACGCGACTGGAACAGCCATGCGCTGCTGAACGAATGGCGCGAGGCCTGGGGTGATCATGTCAACGTCCGCATGGCCGAACTTGGTCTCGAGGGCCGGATCGATCACCGGACCTTGCAGGCACAGGGCATCGAGCTCGAGCCGCAGTACAAGATCGGCGCGGCGGGATCGCGGCGCGAGATGAACGGCGAGGATGCCGAGCGCGCCGACGATCACATGCGGATCGCGCGTGAGAATGGTGACAGGATCATCGCCGACCCTGCGATCGCACTCAATGCGATCACCCACTCACAGGCGACGTTTACGACGCGTGATCTGGCCGCGTTCGCCTTTCGCCAGAGCGATGGCAAGGATCAGTTCGACGCGGTCATGGCCTCTGTGCGGGGATCGCCCGAACTTGTTGCGCTGGGCAAGGATGGCAAGGATCAGGACCGGTTTACCAGCCGCGACACGATTGCGGTCGAAGAACGGCTCGAGGTATCGGCATCGCTGCTGGCTACGAGCGAGGGCCACGGCGTGGACACGCATAATCGCGGTGCGGCTCTGGATGATGCTGCCAGCCATGGGCTTGTCCTATCGGGCGAGCAGCGCGATGCCTTCGAGCATGTGATGGGTAACGCCGATCTGGCGTCGGTGATTGGCTACGCCGGGAGCGGCAAGTCGGCGATGCTCGGTGTCGCCCGCGACGCCTGGCAACGCGAGGGCTATGACGTGCGCGGCGCAACGCTGTCGGGCATTCACGAGCATACGGTTGGCAAGTGGCGTCGGCGCTTCCTGGCCGATCGTATCGACGGGCTGCTGGACGAACCGCGCCCGGGCAGGCCGCGCACGATCGATGACGACCAGGTCGCCG